>NZ_JAVDPZ010000045.1:0-23947 GCF_031453995.1 Nitrobacter vulgaris
CGCATCGATGTCTCAACCGCCATGATCCATGTCGCCATGGCCGGTGTCCTCATCCGCAGAAACGCTCATCCCTGATTTTCCAAACAGGCTCTGAGGGTCTATTCTCTTGTCTCTTGCGGAGTTTTTCAGTGTTGGCCGAAAGCTCTATTATTAGTGATTGGACGGACGTTCACTGATGAGCGGGGCTTATGGCTCAAAATTCTCATCAGGTTGTTTAGCCGTGTAGCGAATGCGATAGCTGCGGCTCTTGTTGGTCCGATGTGTACATAAATAGCTAGAGTTAGCTCGATGTAAAAGGGTCTATTTAAGATGTGTTGGTATTGGTCACCATGAACATAATAAAGTAAGGTTTCAAAAATGGCCCTCGTCCGAACTTATCAGTGAAGCGCTGCAGCGACCTGCTTGGCCAATAAGCACTTTCAGGATGCAAAGAATAAATGCGATAAAGCAGATGACCCCGGTAGGAATCTCGGTTGACTCCGTATCTGTCGATGTACGGCTTTTTTCGCTTTCCGCCCGTACGGCGATTAGAATGCCAGCGACCGAACCGCTCCAGATCTATTTCGTAAAGTGTGCTCGCATGTTTCCTGAAGTATGCACTCAATGAAAATTGAGCTAGATCGCGAGGATGATCGATCTTTAATTTTTTTACGGCGCGTCTGCCCTCATGCTTTCCTTCGAAGTGAAAGCAATTAGGCTCGCGGTTGATCTTGCCCTTCTTGTCGATGTACCATTGAAACCAAAACCCACTCCGGCGACAGCCCTTCGTAGGGCATTTGCGCGTCGTGAATCCGGATAACCCAAGCGGAGGACCCGCAGAGGGGTAGACCTTAGCCTGCTTCCCACGATGGTGCGGCTGCAAAAAACCGATTAGGAACGCTTGAGCGATACGTTCCAGCTCCCATACATCCGGACAAATGACGTCACAAGCTACTTCGACATACGTTACGATCGCATCGGCCGGTAGCTCACAAAGGATCCGGAACGCCGAGCTACGAAGTTGATAGATCTCTAATTGGTGTCTGTAGCGAGGATCAAAGAAGGCGGACTTTCGTGTTTCTATAACTTTACCGCATGCCTCTATCAGCCGACAAATCAAAATCTTACAGATGATCTCCTTTGACCAAACACGAACTTTATCAAAATAATGATAGACCCTTTCAGGCTTGAACGCTTGGAGCCATCGCTTGTTTTCTATTCGCCATTGTCTCCCATCGAAGGCTTTGTATGCGCAAACTTCGCTCTCAAGAGCATGTTTTCTCGCGGTGAGAATTCGTAGACGCAATGGCAAAGTACGCTCTGTTACATGCGGCATGTAGTGCCTCCATGAGTGGTCGAAGTTTGCAAAGCTTTAGATTTGTCACTTGCCGCGAGCGACGATTGGGGACGGGAAAATTCTTCAGCTTGACGCCTCGCCCACGACCGGTACGACGCTATCTAGCCGTTCGGAATGACCTTTGGGTCGGGAATTAAGCCCTCACGACGCCCCTCAGGGAGCGCGGATGCTTTAAATCGATTGTAACGGGGGGAAAGGCCGGCGGATATTAGCCGCCACCCGTGCGCAACCACGGCGGCGCAGACGGCAAAGTTCCTTCGGCTTCCCACAAATTCCTTTGACTTCCTCGGGCAGATGGTAGTTGGAGCGGTATGGCGATCGCGTCGCCATTAGCATTAGGTGCGCCGGCTGAGTGGTGGCTTAGCGCGGCCCTTGACCACCCGAAGGCGTTACCACCCCTTCACAAGATTCCTAACATGAGCCGTTTCCATCTCGAGTACTTGACGACGAGCTTGAATAGTTTCCTGTTCGTCGCGGCGTTCTTTTAGGACAAGTTGTTAGCGGACTGCGATGCAAATTGGCCCATTTATCTAAATCAGCTATAGAATACATAGGGTGACGTCCAAAATATCGGTACTCGGGCCCTTTTCCATTTCGAGCTGCTGCCCAATTGGCTAGTGTCTTTGCTGAGCAACGGAAACCCAGTGTCTGCAGATATTCTGCTGCCTGTTTCCGATTTAAGCGCGGATCCTCAGAGCTACTAGTCATGAGCCTGTCCCCTTGCATTACGTGAACCATACGGGTTCGTGATTAGAATCGAGATGTCGATCAAGATTGTTTCAAGCGGTGCCGAAAAGTCGGATCGTTTTTTCGTCCGGAGCCCGTTATCGCTATCCGCGGGCGCCAGTTCGATCATGGATTTTGCGACGCGCGCCGCTCGATGCGTTGAATTTCCCCATCTCGCGCGTCAGGCTCTCGCGACGGAGCGCCTCAATCACCGCTTCAACTTCATCTTCGGCGAAGGCTATAGCTCTCGGGCCAAGGCGCACCGGGCGTAACCGCGGGATGCTGGTGCCGGGAATAAATTCGGCCCCACCTTCACGATAAACGTAATCGTCATTGAATTTTGTTCGGCCGACCGGCAACTTACCGTGTGGACCATAGACCGTGTTCCTCCGCAACAATCGCATGTGGTTTTCTCCGGACGTCAAAAAGTTGACGCGGACCATACCGGACGTTGTTGGCGCGGTCTTCACCGCCAATTCGCAATTAAGCGCGAAAAAGCAGGGTTACTTACTGCGGCGCTTTCCTCGACGGATAGAAGCCACCGCTTTCGCTTTGTTTATATCGACCTCGTCTCCCGCTTCGGAGCAAAAACTCGCGAAGCTTTCAACTTCCTCCTCGACGCTAACCCCCGACATCTTTCCAAACTTGCGGCGGCGCCTTTTTATGGCAGCTACTGCCACTCTCGTTGTGATAACCCCTTCACGTTCCTCTAGCGGTGTAAACCGACCCGGTTTTCGTCCCCTATGCGCCTCACGATCCTTGCCGGGCTTAAGTCTGAGGTTTATTTTACGGTCAATAAGTTCGGATAGGTCCTCCAGCTGTTCGTGATCGAGAGGCAAATCAGCGGAGCGAAGATATTCGCAGAGGCTGTGTATATCGCGATCTTTGGCCTTGGTGACTGCCAAAGCCCAGCTGCTTATCCTAAGCCTCCTTTGAAGCATTTCTGATGTTCGCGGTTTATATCGGAGGACGGATTTGCGCTTGACATCAATATAGCTCGTCGATGGGAGTTGCTCGTTCGCATGCGGGTGCTCTGCCGGTGCCGAATTTTCGAGCATTTCCCTGAGCTCCGTCACAAGGAGATTTTTGCCACGTCTTGGTCCTCTGCCAGTCTTGCGGCTTATCTTTCGTTCGATGAGCTCGGCAACCTGACCTCGCTGGATTGGGGTAAGCGAGCAATCGCGAGAACGCAAATGTTCACATAGATTTTTCGTATTATTGGCGTATGCGTCAAAGACGAACTGCGACCAATCTGGCATCGCTTTATAACCACCGAATTGATTTCAGAATATACGATTAGTCAATTGACGAAACGGGCGCGTAAGAGCGTATCCGTTTTACAGACAGATCGGCTTTTTAAATGCGCTTCCCGAGTGCAGATCTTGCCCAATTGGCTGTCACCCGTCGACCGAATTATTTGGACATAGCCTTGCCGCGCGCGGCCGTTGTCCGGTTTGAGATCCAAGGTTGGAGCGACAAAAGGATAACTAGGCGAGTTTCAATCGGAGGGCCTTTCATGGAAATCATTCTCGGTATCGTGGCCGTTGCTATAGCAGGTTACCTAGTAGTCAACGGCAAGCGAAACTCTGATCCACTCAATCGAAAGTGCGCAGCCGAAATCTGCGCCTATCTGGCGGAGTCGGTTGAGCGTGACCCAACCAAAATCCTCGAGATTTTTATGACTAATGCTCGGTATCAGAAGCAGGCCATGCACGTCATCTCGATGGTGCCTGCGATTTTGATAAAGGCTGGCTATCCAAAAGAGCACGCCATGAGCGAAGTGCCTTTTATTCGAGCGGTGGCAATGTCCTTGCCCAAGTAACGGCCTATTTGCCTCTACGAGTGGCCGCGACGAGCTTACTCCGCGGCTGTACGAAGGCTATTACGTCACCATAAAAAGATTGAGGGACTTTCAAAGGGCTTTCAATTCATCGGACGTGAGCTGGTTCAGCAACTGACATAGTCGGTGATAGATTGCAGTAGGGAGCGGCTATCGCAGGTTCCCTGCGCTCTATTTGCCGCGGTCCGCCACGAATCAGAAGGTCACCTTAGCGCCCTCCGCCAGGCCAGTGATCCTTGACCTCTCCCCGGCGGATGCAGACCAACACGTCCTTACCGCCTCTCTGGCTCGAGGAAGCCATAGCCCTTTGTACTGATTGAACCACTTCACGGTGCGTGCATGTCGCGATTAGGTTGCCTCAAAGTCTTATCGACGCGACGGATGCATGGGCTGGGGAAATGAGGTTTTTCGCTTCGAAACCATACGCCCTTTGAAGATCCGGCTGAGACGAAGGGATGATGACGAAAACTGCGAGGAATAGAGTTTTGTCAAGCATCGCCATCCTCTCTTGCGGCTTTCGTGAGATCTGCCGTTTGAACTGACGAGCCTTGGTACTTTCGCGTTATTGACATTGAACCACGACGATAGACATTGCGATGATTGTCGACCTTTCAAAGTTGGTGTATCGGCGATTTGGTGGGCCCGTCGAGATAGGCAGTTGTCGGCGGTCGCTGGGCGGTGGTTTGGGGAGATCGGGCTGAAGGCGAAGCAATCAGCTTGGGAGGAGTATTTCGATGTCAGACGACCAAATTCGCGCGCTTGTAGAAAAGAACATCTTCGTTGCAAATCAGAACAACAAGATAGTTCAAAGTAAGTCGGATGAGGACGCTCAGATTTTCATGGACTCGTTGTTCGAACGTCATGACGTCGTCTGGGGCGTCTGGCAGAAAGAAGACGGCGGCATCGGCATGTTCCCGCTCAAAGGCGATGATGTTTTTCGAGAAGCCACCGAGACCGGCACGTCACCCCCACTTCGAATGACGGCGATCGTTTGCTCTCGGAAAAAAGGTGAGGCTGCCCAAGCAGCGCGGCGAACTGATTAGCCGCGCCCTTTCTCAAAGTGACGCCGCGTCCCGGCAGAATGAGCGGAAATTTGGTTTCGTCTATTATGATGCTGACTTATGCGCCGGGCGCACGCCCGTGCACATCGATCATCATTTTAAGGCTAGGTTTACCGACGGCGGGACAACTGACGAAAACGCAAGGTTATCGCTCAAGCACTAGATGATATGCTTGGCCGGTTGGCCGATGGCAGCTTGGCGATGGTGAGCTGGTACTTGATCGACCGCGCCTGCTTCTCGTTGATCTCGCGCTTAGCAGGTCGCCGACGATGTGCTGAGGTTCGTGCTGGCGCTTGACGGCCGTCGCCATGATCTCGTCGAAGGCAGCCCTCATGCCGTAGAGTTTGAGCTCACCCATGAGGTCGAAGATTTGGGTTCGTTCCATCAGATGGTCCTCCGGAGGTTGTCGTAGCGGGCGCAATCGGTGATCGGCGCATGGCGGAGGGTCAGTGCCGCCGGCGTCATGATGTTGGTCGGTGCAGCGGGTTCGCGTTGGCGAGCCAGGATGTTGAGAACGACGTCAGCGGAATGGACGCCGTGACCAAGCGCCTCGGCGCAGGCGGCTTCGACCGCCGACAAACCGTCCGTCAGCACCGCATTGAGGATGTGGACCATCTGTCGATTGCCGTCGTCGGTGCTGGCGAGCCTGCGCCGGATCCGTTCGATCGCGGCCGGCAACACCCAGTCCTTGAAGGGTGCGCCGTTACGTAAGGCCCCGGGTTTGCGCGCGAGCACCGGCATGTAGTGCCAGGGATCGTAGGTCGTCTCGCCGCGTCCGAACGATCGCGGATGCTCCGCAACGATGCGCCCGTCCTGACGGATCACGATGCGGTCGGCATAGGCCTGAACCTCGACAGGACGCCCGACGGCGCTGGCCGCGACCGAGTATTTGTTGTTGTCGAAGCGTACCAGGCAGGTTTTGGAGACCGATGCCGGCACCGCGTGGAAGCCGTCAAACCGACCAGCATAGGGAACGAGCTTGGGGCGCTCGGCTTCGAACACATCCCATATCGTCTGATCGGCCAGTTCCGGGTGTCGATGAACCTTGGCGTGGGCAATGCATTTGTCGAGCAGCCAGGCGTTTAGCTCGTCCAGTTTTTTGAACCGCAGCCGCGGCGTGAAGAAGCGTTCCCGGACCAGCCCGACCTGGTTCTCGACCTGGCCCTTCTCCCAGCCCGACGCCGGTGTGCAGGCGACCGGATCGACAAGGTAATGGCTGCACATCTGCATGAAGCGGCGGTTGTATCGGCGATCCTTGCCCACGAAGATCGTCTCCACCGCCGTCTTCATGTTGTCGTAGATGCCGCGACTGCAGGTCCCCTTGAACAGTGTGAACGCCCGATCGTGGGCGTCGAATACACCATCTCCTGCGTCTCGCGCGGATAGGCCCGAGCGAACAGCATGCGGCTATGGCACAGCCGGACATGAGCGACCTTCACGAGCATGGTCACGCCGTTGAGGAGAACGATCTCGTGGCTCCAGTCGAGCTGATAGGCTTCACCCGGCGCAAAGCTCAGCGGGACATAAGCCGCCGCGGTCGATTGCCCGCGCTCCTTGCTCCAACGCCTGGCGTAACGCCGTACGGCATCGTAGCCGCCGTCATAGCCGCGCCGCGCAACTCTTCGAAGATCCGGATCAGCGTCAGCTGTTCGCGAGCCGATTTGGCCGCGTTCGCCGCCAGCAGTTCATCAAGCTCCGCCGCCCAACGCCCGAGTTTGGGGCGTGGCTGGATCGAACGCTCATACTCGAACGAGGTCTCTCCTGACCTCAGCACCTTGCGGACCGTGTTCCGCGACACCTTCAGGTCAGGGCCGATCTCCTTGATCGTCTTGCCCTTGATGAAGTGTTCGCGCCGTATCCGCGCAATCGTCTCCACGATCAGCATCCCCGACCACCTGCTTCATGACAAAGCAGGCAGCGCAACAGCCAACCTATAGGGGGTCAATTTTGAATTTTGGACGCCGATCCCCCGGCCTATGGAGTGGGCCCCTGGTGCCGGACGGGTAAGCAGAGTTGGATTGACCGGGTGGCCGGGCTTTTGGAGAAGAGCCCATGCCGAGACACCGATCCCACAGCGTTGAGTTTAAGCGCCAGGTCGCTCAGGAGTTTCTGAGTGGCGAGACGCTTCACGGCCTGGCCAAGCGCCACGACCTTTCGCGTAACCTGATCCGCATCTGGGTCGAAAAGTACGAGACCGGCGCGCTGGACGACGACGCCCGCGCTGCAGATCTGGTCCAGGAATACGAAGCGCGGATCGCCGCGCTCGAGCGGTTGGTCGGCCGTCAGGCGCTCGAGCTGGAGTTTTTAAAAGGGGCTCTGAAAAACGCACCCCGGCAGAGAAGCGCGACTACATCCGTGATCACCGGCCCCGCGGTCTGTCCATCGCTGAAGGATGCCGGCTGATGGGCATCGCGCGATCAACCTATTATGATGCGCCTGCGGCGCGCATGGGCGATATCGAGCTATTGAACGCAATCACCGCGATCTGCGACGAGTTCGACGCCTATGGCTGGCGCCGCGTGCAGGCGCGCTTCGCCATCGCGGCGTGATCGCCAACCACAAGCGGATCAAGCGCCTGATGCGCGAGCACGATCTGCAGCCGCGCCCGCCGTAGGCGTTATATCGCCACCACCGACAGCGACCATGATCAGCCCATCTTCCCGGATCGTTCGAAGGGTATCGTCCTTGATGGCCCGGACCAGCTCTGGGTAGCGGACCTGACCTACATCGCCGTCATCGGCGGCTTTGCCTCTGTGGCGATCATCCTCGACGCCTGGTCACGCCGCGTCGTCGGCTATGCGATCGGCAGGTCGATCGACGCGCGGCTCGCGCTCGCGGCGCTGAAGGTGGCGATCGAGCGACGGCGCCCGCGACCAGGATGCATTCATCATTCGGATCGCGGATCGCAATACGCGTCTGGTATCTATCAAGCATTGCTGGCGGCCCATGACTTGGTCGGCTCGATGAGCCGGCGCGCAAACCCGTACGACAACGCCAAGGCGGAGAGCTTCATGAAGACACTCAAGGTCGAAGCGGTCTATCCGATGGCGTTCGAGACCTTCGACGACATCGCCGAGCAACTTCCCAGGTTCATCGACGACGTTTACAATCAACGCCGCCTGCATTCCGCGCTCGGCTACATCAGCCCCGTGCAGTTCGAGGAGCAACATATCCGGCCCATGGTCAAATCAGCAGTCTGATCCCGTCCGGCACCAGGGGCCCACTCCAGTACCGGCTTGAGCGACGGACATGGGATCTCCTAGTTGTGTCGGAGAGCCTATGCAACATGGCCTCAAATGGTCGGCGTTTCGCTCCTCTGCGACATCGGCTTCACGATGAGTCTCTTCATTGGTCTGCTGGCCTTCGAAGATGTAACCCTGCTGGCTCGGGTAAAGTGCGGGATATTACTGGTTTGGTGACTTCAGGGTTGGCGGGGTATTTGGTTCTCCGCCTGTTTCGCTTTTCTCGATAGCGCTGCCTCTCATCGTGAGTTGGTGGCTTTTCGGTTTGCGAGTAATGCCTCAGCGCTGCGTTTGATGCGTTGCTGGCGATACGGGCTCCTTGCAAATTTAAGAACGATCCGAAATCAATTTGTCAAAGGCGGCGCGCGTTGGATAATAAAAGTCCCAACTTGGAGAGAAAAATGTTGAGGGGCTCAATCATCATCGCCGCCGCGGGAGCCGCGTCGGCAATAGTGGCGTTTCCGTCTGCTTCGGAATCCACGCGCACCGATGACATTAATTGGGATATTTATTCGGTCCTTTAATTGCGTGATGTTGTCAAGCTTCCTTGAGATGCCGGCGCTGGGGTCATGGTCCTTTCCCAGGTCGCCAAGCGCCTCATGATGATGTCCGGGTCGGACGCCTCAACGTCTGCAGCGGAGTGCGGACGAGCCGCCACCAGCCGAATAAACGAGGTCGTCGCAACTGCCGTCCCAGCGGGGACATCGCCAGCCCAGCAAGCTGGGCCAGGAACTTGCCGGTAGAGATCAGGCGGCGCCGGCCTGTCCCCATTCAAAGGAAGTACCATCAACCCAGATGCAGTGAAGAATGACGGCGATCTTGCGGGCAACGGCAACCTTTGCCTTCTTCATGCCGACCCGTTTTGCGAGCTTCATCCCCCAGGCTTTGAGAGAGCACCATTTCTTGGTTCGATAAAGCAGGACGGTGGCCGCCTCGAACAGATAAGTTCGCAGGAGCCGATCGCCCCATCGAGAGATCTTGCCGTTCGTGTCGATATCGCCGGATTGATGACGTCGAGGTGTAAGGCCCAGATAGGCGCCGACCGTTGAGGCCGATCGGAAGCGTGATGGATCGTCGATGGTGTGGCGGAATGTCAACGCCGTCACGACGCCAACACCAGGAACCGTCATGAGACGACGGCTTATTTCATCGGACCTTGCCAGCTGACGGACCTGGTTATCGAGCTTTCCTTGCTGCTGACAAACCTGTTCGTGGATCGCCAGTAGCGGTTCGATGACAGCGCTGAGCTGATGCTCCCCGCCCAGCAGCTCACTAACTTTCTTTCTGAACGGAAGTGCGATGGCTCTCGGAAACACCAATCCATATTCTTTGATCATGCTGCGAACCTGGTTCTCGATGTCCCTGCGAATGCTGACGAGGCGAGATCGAGCAACGAGAATGGCGCGGATTTTTTGGCTCTCCTCGCTCTTGACCCTGACTTCACGGTACCAGCCAATCCGAACCAGTTCAGCAAGGCCGCGCGCGTCATTCTGATCGCTTTTGTTCATTCGCACCGAGAGGGCCGCGTGTGCATGTCGCGCGTCGATACAGACCACCGGGAGATCAACCCGTCGGAGTTCGTGCCACAGCCAACTCGACATCGCCCCGGTCTCAAAGCCGACGCGCTCCGTATATGGTGCTCGTTTGCGCAGCAGTTCAGCTAAGGCGTTCGGATCAGATTTTGTCTTTCCCTCGAAGACAATCTGTCCTGCCTCGTTGATAACGCACACCGAGGTTTCCTTTTGCGAGACGTCGAGCCCAACATACTGCTTCATGGTAGCCCTCCGATTTGTTCTTGCGTGAGGGCTTAAGATAGCGGACCATTTTGCCGCGGGTGCCGACCGCAATTACGTCATCGTCTCCGATTATTACGGGGGCGAATACGACTGGCCGCGGTTGAGGCTCGCAGAACCTTCTACCAAGCAGAGCATCACTCGCGACATCGTCCCGCAGATTGAGAACCTCACGCCTGACCAGTTGGCGCGCCTCGCCAAGCAGCAGGATTTCTGCACGGGCGCCTATTCGATCAGATGCTTCGGGATTCCGACCAGCAAGCTGAGGGGCTACGTCGAATGGACTTTGGGCAGGCGCGTCCACAACATGCAGGTCCAATCCGCGAAGGCGGCCGAGCGCTTGGCTGCTTCGGAACGCGAGGCCCACCTGGACGCAAAGCGGGCAAGCGATACCGCACAGCGCGCCATCGTGATCGCCGCCCTGAGTATCGTACTCGCGGTTGGCGCCTTTATCTTGATTCTTTGGAAGGCGTTCAGGCCTACTCCGGGCCTGAGGCAAAAAAGCCCGCATGCCGATAGTGCCGACCTTGAGAGTCGCTAGAGCGCCAACTTGGGTGACGAAGCGTTCCAAAGTTCCTGTACCCGGCGCCAGCCTTGAAAATCGGCTCACGGTCTTGCGATGACCGAATGCCGCGTCGTTCAGCAAACCTGCGGACCGCGTCATGAAGGTACCGCAAATTCAACTCACGTTCGAGCAGATACACCGCAATCCTGACGCATGATTGCGTCACACGTTGTCGCGTCCACGCCGCCGCGAAAATAAACAAAGACCAAAAAGATACACGCGTTCGCCAAGCGGATATCGCAACATGAGCCGAAATTGCCGGTCGCGCCGCACTTAGCGCTGAGATCGATCTCGTGATCAAGGCACAAAAAACGGAGACTCCGATGGGCAAGACACCACTGGACGAACAGATCGCTAATGCGCTCGTTAATAACGCGGTCAACGATGGCTTTCTAATCTCAGTCAACGACAGTGATGAAACGGCCGTCAACCGATCACGGAATGTCACCGAAATAACTAACGCGATGTTCAGCGCGAATACGGACACACTCACCCTTAATGTCGAAGAACACCGCGTCGGTGAGGTCACTTTGATTTACGACCGCGGCGGTAAGGGGCTCGATGTGATCAGCGACCACACTGACATTCCTCATATCAACCGTCTGGTCCAATACACGATGAAGCAGTTCGGCTTGTGATCTCAATGGCACCGTCCACTCGGAAACCCGGCGTCACCTGTAATGCCCTACATCTCAGTCCCTGACTGGATCACGAACCAGGTTCCAGGCGCTGTACGCCTTCGTCTATCCGATCCATCTTAAGAGATACAGAGCGCAGGTAAGCAGGTCGCGTCGCTGGCGAATTGCCTATCAGAGCATCACGTTCCTACGATCGAGAAACGCCCTCGCCATCTTCCGAGCCTGCTCTCGTGATGTAGTGAAGGTCTCGCGAGCGCACCCGTCATCAGCCTTTGATTGCCGGCGCAGAGCTACCGTCAGATCGGCAAGGTCTTTCAGGGTGCAAGGCATCGCGATACTCCACAAACGATGGGGAAAAGGTAACGCTGAGTCCCGCAGTTGTAACCCGCTTAGATTTGTTTTTGGCTCATCGAGCGGGCCGACAACCGGCACCAGGCTAGGAACAAGTCGCTTGGTGCTAGCTTGAGTCCCGGTTCTGAGCGTGGAGGCGATTATGCGTGAATCCGGTTGGACGCCGTCGATCGTCCCGAACGATCGCGATCACACGATCTATCTTGTGTTGGATAGCTACAAATCTGGCTCCGTTTGGCACCAAACAGATGTCGACCGAACCGATCTTGAAGCGGTCATCATGGGCATGCTTGAGGGGCGGTATCAAAACCCAGTTCGGGTCGTTGGCTTCAACACATCAGAGAAATGGTCGGAGGATGTCTCGGCCGATGTGGCGCACGAGGTCCGCCGGCGCTGCGATCTGCAACTTCGCGACGTGCCGTTCTACTTGGAGGAGTTCGTGGAGCGCCACGAAGGCCGCTACCACGACATGCAGTTGCCGCTTCCGATCCGTCTGGTGTGATCCGTCTCGTCGCTTGCTACGTTTCGCGGGCCGAATTACAACACGTTGGAGAGGACTGCATGCGCACTTCTCTAATCTGGTAAGAACGCGTAAACTATCAATGTTTTCAAATTGTATCGCTTCAAATTTTCGGCTGTCGTCGTGCCCAAGCCCGCCTACACCAAAAGAAATGGGATCGGACACGATGCAGCAAGTTTCAAACGACAACGCAGGGACACACTCGGAAACTGTTGCCACAGCGCCACCTCGTAAGAATGCCGACGTGCTAGCTAAGGTCCTGCTGGATATTAAGCTCATGTTGGACATTGAGAAGGTGCTCGCCGAGGAGCTCACTCTCGAAATGCCACTAAGGCGGCGACCGGTTCACGATCAGATATTGAAGATTATCGAGGAGGCTCACACCGTCAGCGCTGCGGAGGGAATACAGGCCGGCTTTCGCAATCGCCAGCGATTAAAATAGGTACCCGCGGCCCGATGGTGATTCGCAAAAGCCTGTGCCTTTTGGGGTCAATCGGTGATGAGCAATGCCGTAGGGGAACAACCCTCCATCAAAGTGCATTGATTCAACTGGAACGGGTGGACCCACAATCCATATGATCCCCGACCCGATCAGGCCCGCTGTCGATTCATTCCAGCGGGCCTTTTTGCAATGCCCGTTCAGACCGCGCCCGGATAGGATACGAACGCACGCAGCAACAGTGCAACTAGCACCACGATACCGATCGTTATAGCAACGATAGAAACTCGGTGCATGCGCGGCAACGCTGACGCGGTCACCTTGGTTCACCAGGAACGTCGGCACAGAAGGAACTTTCCTTACCGGGCGTGGTTAGGAAGCGTGACGAATCCCGTTTACACCGTGGGACATTCCACCCGAACCATCGACGAGTTTACTGAGCTCTTAATGGCTGCGGAAATCCGCACATTGGTTGATGTCCGAAGTTCGCCCACATCACGCGGGTTTCCGCATTTCAACCGGGAATATCTCGTAAATGCTCTGGAGGGGGCCCAGATCGGATATGTCTATTGCGCCGCGCTGGGCGGTCACAAGGGAAAAGAGCAAGACAATCCCTCCGGAGATCAATGCGTTCTGGCAAAATCAGGGCTTTTATAACTGCGCCGATTACGCGATGAGCAGAGAGTTCATAGCCGGCCTGGAGTATCTCATTGAAACAAGTCAGCGCTAATCGACCGCGATAATGTGTGCTGAAGCCGTTTGGTGGAGATGTCACCGACGAATTATCGCGGACTACCTCATCTCACGTCAGATTCCGGTCGGTCATATACTCGAACCCGGCAAGATCGTTGAGGCTCAGATTACGCCTTCCGCCGAACGCCGAGGAGCGGTCATTGGCTATCCTGGTTAAACCTTAGAGGAGCAGTGATTGCTTAGAGTTCCTGGTTTGACTCTGCTTCGTTCTTAGGAAGCGAATCCGGTCGTCGTAAAGCGACCCGCGGCAACCGTTAAAAAAATAGTTCTGAACTGATATCACCCCGTAAGCCGGAGCGATCAACCCCAGCGCACCTCCTGGCGTCTTGTGTATTCCTCGAACGCCTTCTCATGTTCAGGTGCGCACCGGTAACGCGACCAACCGTCCCCCGCCTCGCCGTCGTATTCGGCAAAGAGAAACAGGTAAATACGGAGCCGCTGGTTATCGTCGGAGTTCCGAACGTAAAACGTTCTCATGTCCCCCAGACCTTTGCCCATGGCGACGAGCCGCAAGGGGCTCTCCCTCCACCTGGCCCCTTGTTGAACGATCTACCGATCGTTTGCGCAATGTTGGCATGTCCAGCGCAACCCATTAGACCACCCGGCAAATCATTCGCCCAGGACCGCGACGCCTTGGCGGTTTAGCGATTTGGAACGTCTAGTTCAGGTCTTTTTGGAACGTCTAAGTCAGGCTTTTTCGGAACGTCTAAGGCAGGTTTTTTGGGGACGTCTAGGTCAGGTTTTTTCGGGACGTTTAGGTCTGGAAAGGGTTCCGAGCTCGGAGAAGAAGCCCATTTTTCGGTACTGACGGCGATCTGACGGCAGTGAGCTTTTACGAGCAATCCATCACCGGCGGCACCCAACAGCAGTTCAGCAGCACGCGCTTCTTGAACAGCACTTTCCATCGAGGGAAACGGAGCCGCGCGCTTAGAGTTCCGGGCGATTAGAACCTTCATAAGGTGTGAAGTTCGGCTATCAACGGACCGATACATCAGCCACTACAAACATGTGACGCGCTGTTTGACGCGGCCGCTTTTAGTTGACGACGCCTTAGGGCTTGCCGCGAGCTTACCGGCGTTGCGTCCGAAAACAACCGTTCACAGAGCGTGGGTATGACCTGAGGGTTTGGCGCCGGGCGCTTGCGGCTGGGTGATATAATCAGAGCCAAAATTGATTCGAGGCGACGTATGACCGGTTGGCTTGACTGAATACAGTCACGCTTAAGCAGGAAGCAAGAGTGGCATTTTAAAGCTTTTGAAGTGCTCAAGGGCCAGCGGCGCAGGATTTTGGACGCCGACACCTCCTAAGTTCGGCATGAGCGATGGTTACCTCCCGAAGAAGTAAATCTGCTCAGCCGGCCCTTGGGTCCTGTCAAACGCCATTAAGCTTGGTTGTTGTGAGCGCCCCACCCCTTCCTGCTGCTGTTGCCGCAATTCTTGCTCTTGGTGTTGCTGCCTGCGGGCGGCCTCCTGCCTGGCCTTCTGCGCTGCATACCGCTTGTGACGTTCGCGTTCGGCCGCCTTCTTAGCAACCTGCTTTTGCTCCTTTTCGGCCTGCCGCGCGGCCTGCTTTTCACTTTCTCTGTCCTGCTCGCGAAAATCATTTACCGGAACGGGCGCAACAGCGGGTATAGACTCCACTTGTAGTGGAGGCGTCGATTTAACGATGGTTTCAGCCGGCCTGTCGCTGGACGGGGTGACATCCGCCATGGCAGGTAGAACCACCCTAGCCGCAGGAAGGCTATCTTGCGCTTCGGCAGTTCGCGCTGGCCGAGCATTGACAGCCGCCTTTCCCAGCCGGACCCCGCCTCCAAATCCCGCTCCAATGAGCAGGGCCGCAGTGCCGATCCCTGCAAAAAACATTCCTGGTGCCGAAACCATCGCGACCTCCCTGTTCCCTTACTAAACGCGCGAGATTCAACATGGTTCGCTAGTAAACCTTTTGGTCCCAGAACCTTTTCTTATCACAAACCGTCCCTGACGGTTATCAGACGAGTAAATTAACAAAAATGCCCGCGCCGCTGAAAGATCACGGATTGCCCCTTATTTAACTTAAGGAGCGGCGTTGCGATTTGGTTGTCGCGCTGATGGGGAAGCATGGCGCGATAGCGGGTCAGTAGATGGCGCAAATCGCGGCCATTCAAAGTGCAATTGCAGCTTTGAAGCTGTGCTCGAAGATCTGGACGCTGACGCGGAAGTGGCAATACGCGTGGCATAGTATTCATCGTCCGCGGTAGCCCGGCCCCTCGTCCTAAGCGGAACAATTTTTCATTCGTGCCGACCGGATGCGCTCTTACGTGGCCTTTTTCGTCTGCGCTGCGACGGCGTTCGACGAATCTCATCGCCGGCGTCACAATAATTCCCTGCAGAATGATGGATATTGGAATGACGAGCGCACTCGTGCTCCAAGACAGGTCGGCCTGCTTGAACCAATATTTACCGAGCGCATACGCCAAATAATAGATAGTACCAATTCCGCGGATACCGAAAAACTAATTGCCAGTCGTTCCGCCCAACGACGTGGCGTGGCCGCAAGGCTGAGCCATCCTGACAGCGGCCGAACGACAAGAATAGTTAGAATCGCAAATAACACCGCTTGTCAGTTCAAGGCGTCAACACGTGCGCTCCTTCAAGATCACCAGCGGAAACCATCATCGATAGACGTTGAAGCTGTTCAGCAAAATCGTGCAATGTTTCGTGGGTATCGGTGATTGCGCTCGGCCGCGCGAAGCGCCCGCCGAGGACTCCCGGAACATCGGCTGGCTAACGTGAAATCAAAATCCTTTCTTCCTGCTCTTGTCTAAGCTCACTTTACGATATCGAAAGCGCGGCGGTTTCCTTGGGAGCTTCACGATGCACACCCTCTCCTGGCTGCCGTCGGCATACACCTTCAATAAAAAGCGCTCGTCGCCTTCTTGAATGATTTCAATCTTTGTTGGTTTCTTCGGCATCGGACCCGGCAGTTTCGACTCGGACCTTCGCGCTCAGTCGTGACTGACCGACACCGTCGCCCGCGTGCTCATCATCGCCCGGGCCGGAGCACGACCTTGATCACACCGTCCTCCTTGTCGCGAAATTTCCTATACATCGCCGGCGCTTCCTCAAGGCTAGCTGGATGCGTGAGGACGAAACTCGGATCAATCTTGCTCTCTTCGATCAGCTTAAGAAGGGGTCTGGTATAAGCCTGCACATGGGTCTGGCCGGTCTTGATAGCGCACCGATAGCCTGCTTCAGACGCGGCGCAGGAAGCTCCTGGTTTGACCTTGCCCACCCAGGAATTGGCAGCATCTCCCTGCCCATTTGCCTTAAACCGCTCGAGCAATTCGCTGAGGCCCCCGCTAAGGAGACTACCCACGCCGCCACCAGCCAACACGCCGCTTAGGTGGCCAAGCAGGTTGCCGAGGGGTTGATCCTGTTGTTTTCCAACCTCAGGCTGAGTTTTGTTTCCGCCTGCGCCATTTAACAGCTCTGCAAGCTTGTCCCTGTTTTGGTAGCCCGCCAACGCGAGCAGGCCTAGCAACGCTGTCATTGATGGCATCCCTCGCGACATATTATTTACTCCCATCTGCCAAGAACTCCCGCTCAACGTTTATTTCCAGTGCTAGTTCCGTCTCCTCCCATGACGCAGCCGTTGCCCTTAGCGGCTACGCGGCGGGCTTTCCTTTCCGGGTCGCACAGGAACTTGAGCGCACGCGAGGGGTTAGGAGCGTCTCTATAACACTGGAGGAAATATGAGACGCTTACTCCTTGCCGCCTGTTTCAGTCTGTCGGCGATCACCGTTGCGTCGGCGCAAAATCCGCCCGCGCAGTCGGGACCTAACAACAACGCAATCAACAGTTCCGGCCACAACAACGCGAATGCCCCGGTGGCCGGTCGCAATAGTTTCACGAAAGGACAGGCTAAGTCGAAACTCCAGGAAGCCGGCTACGCAAACATCACTGATTTGAAAAAGGACAACGCTGGTGTTTGGCGTGGAAAGGCCAGCAAAGGCGGCACCGCCACTGCCGTAAGCGTTGATTTTCAGGGCAATGTCCATTCTGCGCAGTAAGGAAACTTGATAGATGACAGTTACGATTTCTCGTCTTTACGATTCACACACGCAGGCGCAGGCGGCCGTTCAACGGCTTCAAACCGCCGGAGTACCCCAATCGGACATCAGCCTTGTGGCGAATAACTCGGACAGCTGGTTTAATACCGATAAGAATGTTGATCGGGACCGCGATGGCGTTGATGATCGCGTAGAAGGCGCAGGCACCGGTGCCGGCATTGGTGCCGGCGTTGGGGCTGCCGCGGGACTCTTGGCGGGCCTCGGCTTGCTTGCGATCCCAGGGTTGGGGCCAGTTGTTGCGGCTGGCTGGTTGGCGTCGACGGCAGTCGGCGCAGCGGCCGGGGCAACAACCGGCGGCATCGTCGGCGCCCTTACCGAAGCCGGCGTGTCCGAAGAGGACGCTCATTCATACGCAGAAGGCGTCCGTCGCGGCGGGACGCTTGTGTCAGCCAGGGTCGACGAGGGGGATCGAGCCCACCTTGAAGCAGCATTGAATGATTCTGCAGTTAACCTGCAGGAACGCCGCGCCGCCTGGCAAAAGACGGGATGGAGATCGTTCGATCCCTCAAGTCAGCCTTATGGAGCGGAAGAGGTCCGCAAAGAACGACAGCGCTACGGCAGTGGTTTGCGCTAGAAAATTGAGCGGCCCGTGGTGGCGGGCCGCTAACACCTTCAATGACGGGCATCTCAAGGGCCAGTAGGGAAGAGAGGCATCCATAATCTCACACCTCTAGAGAGCACCACCAACGCGGGTACATGATGCCGGCGGATAAATGCCCAGAACGGCGTAAGATCGCGACTCGGGGAATATCTGTCGGACCCATGCGTGACAGTGAACAAAGCTCAGAAGGAAACCGCGGTCTTACAATAACCCCGGCTGCCGTTGCTAATTCGGTCTCCGCCGCGCTGCAGTTAGCCGCCATTCTGTACGGCTCCCCGAGATGCCGAAAATATTTCCCAGCTCACCACGAACATTGCCGCGATCAGCGGGCCGATGACAAAACCGTTCAAGCCGAAGACTTCGATGCCGCCGAGCGTCGAAATCAGCACCACGTAGTCTGGCAGTCTGGTATCCTTGCCGACCAGGAATGGGCGGAGCAGATTGTCCACAAATCCAATCACAAGCACGCCATAAAGGCTTAGTCCGATCCCCTGCCATAGGGCGCCGGTCGCCAGTAAGTAGATCGCAACCGGAAGCCAGACCAATGTCGCGCCGACCGCAGGGATCAGCGATAGGAACGCCATCACCACGGCCCATAGCAGTGCCGCGTGGAATCCCAGGAACCAGAACGCAATGCCGCCAAGCGCACCTTGGACGATGGCGACCACAATCCCACCTTTTACGGTGGCGCGAACGACGTCAGCGAATCTCGTAAAGAGCGCGGACTTTTGGTCGCTGTGGAGTGGGATGGCCTTCTTGATCTTTTCAGCCAGTGCTTTGCCGTCCCGCAACAGGAAGAACAAAAGATAGAGCATGATAACAAGACCGACCATAAAGTCGAACGTGTTCACCCCTATACTGAGCGCCTGCGGGGCGAGAACTTGCCCACCTTTCATCAGCCCGGCCGCGAGCCGTTCGCGCAATGCAGAAAAATCCGTCAGGTTGAACCGCTCGATCAGTCCGGTTGCCCAGGCAGGCAGGGCCTCGAGTATCCGCTGCAAGTAGTTAGCGAAACTGTACTCGCCGGACTGGTACTTCGCGAACACGATCGATGCTTCCTGAACCAGGGAGGTCGTGATCAGTGCAAGCGGCAGAATGACGATCGCAATAATGATCAGAACGGTGACCGCGGCAGCAAGGCTTGGCCGGTCGGGCATCGATGTGAGCAACCTTCGATAAGTTGGCGCAAAAATCACCGCCATGACGATCGCCCAGAGCACAGCGCCGTAGAACGGCTGAAGAACCCAGGCGAAAGCCAGCGTGACGGCGACAAGCAGCAACAGAAAGGCTTGATGTTCAATCCTGCGCACGGCTGGCTCGTTCCCGCGTTCCAATGGCGTTGTAGGACCAATCAAGGAGTTGGCAAGTACGGAAGCGGTCGTCCGATCCTTGCCAACGCTCAATCGCCACTTCAACCAATTCGACCTGGCCGAGCAACTTCAACAAAATCGCGACGCGTTCGTGCGGTCTCAGGCCAGCGAGCGCGCATCTAATTTCCGATTGCGAGGCCGCAGCGTACCAAGCTCCGACCGCGAGAACGCTGTCCGCGGCGATAATGGCAATCAGAAACCGTCCCGATTTGCTGCGTTCAAAAGATGTTCGACCGAGTGGAAAAGCCAGGAAGACTCTGCTGGCATGATGGATGAACATGAGAACTCACAAGTTTTGGCTGTTAGCAAAAGGCGGCCGGCCGACCGCAATTAACGCAGCACGTTTATCGGTCTGCCTGTCACGCTACATGACCGACCAGAGGCGCGCTCTCAAGGAGAGGTGCCAGTGAGAAGCGAGGGCGCAGCTGCGCGATAAGCGTGAAAAGGATGTCCGCGGAAGCCTGGATTGTTCTTTGCAACTGACAGATCGTAAGCGGTTAACAGCTAACGGTTTGTGATTAGTTCTGACTCGCCGTGAACGGGAGCGGGAATATCCAGGCCCTTGGCTTCATATTCATTGAGCTTGTTACGCAATGTGCGAACCGCAATTGCGAGTGTCTTTGCTGCCCGCGTCCGGTTGCCATTGCAAGCACGCAGCGTCTCAATAATGAGATCGCGTTCAACTTCAGCAACCGTTTGTCCAATCAGTAAGGCAATCAGTCCCGTCTCGCTGATTATAGCGTTCGGAACAGCTCCTTTCTCACAAATCCAGCCGTTCAATATTTTCGACCTCTATGATCGAATCATACATGCTTCTTGATGCGCTGGGATTGTGACGATAGGCGGGCAGGCAGCGTATGCTGTAGCCTCTACCAACCTTACCCGGCGGTCGACAACGCGAACTAGATAGGCCACCGCAGCTAGCAGTACCGACAAATCCTTTGTGCAACAGATCCGCGGCGAACATGCCACAATTGCGGCGCGAATCGCACAAAATGTGAGTAACTGATGCGCACTCTTTTGGGGGATCGAATGACAAAGGAACGGCTCAGCGTACAGCAAGGTCAGATCCTGCTGGATGGAACGTCGCTGCGGTGCAGGGTTCGTTACCTCACCCCCACATCCGCAACGATACAGACGTGGGATGCGCCGGTACTACCGTTAGCGTTTTCCTTGCGTGTTCCAAATGCGGGCCTTAATGCGCGGTGTCAGGTTCTCTGGCGAGACGAGCGCCGTCTCGGCGTAACCTTCATCTAAACGATCGATGCGCAGCCTTATGGCGCTCATACGCTTGGCGACGTTCCGAGCGATGCTTGACTTGCCGACCCCGGGCAGCCAGCCAGCGCAATAAGTCTGGGCACCTGCTTTTGTGAAATCGTTATGACGAACGACTTACCTTAAGTTTTCGACCGAATTGGTATTACACTCGACCTTTCTTTCCCGATGCCTTCTCGCGCACAGAAGTGTGCCCAATCGGCCGCCAGCCTCTGGCGCTTCACGATGAGATCGCCACGCCGATATGCGGCTTCAACCTTGTTGCCGACGGTGTGAGCGAGCGCCATCTCTACAACATGGTTTGGAAACGCGGTACTCTCCGCCGCCCAGTCTCTGAATGTGCTCCGAAAGCCGTGAACCGTGATGTCCAAGCGATCCATCCGCCGCAGGACAGCCGCCATTGCCATGTTGCTCAGACCGCCCGCTCTTGGTCCGATGAAAACGTACGGATTATTCTTTTCACGCGGCAGCTCTTTTAGGATTTCAACCGCTTCGTCACTGAGTGGCACGCGATGTTCGCGGCCCGCTTTCATCCCGTTACCCGGAACAGTCCAGGTCCGAGCCGAGAGATCGATCTCGTTCTACCGCGCGCCGAGCGCCTCGCCTGTCCGACCTGCCGTCAGAATTGTAAATTCAAGAGCACGCGCTGCGACGCCGTCCCGCTTTCTAAGCAATGCCATGAAAGCTGGGATATCGGCATAAGGGAGTGCGGCATGATGCTGCGGTTTGGCAAGCCGGGAGCGAGCGGGCAATACGTGTTGCAGATTGCCTTTCCAGCGCGCCGGATTGTCCCCGTCCCGCAGCTTCCGCACAGTAGCCCAATCGAGCACAGCTTCGATCCGACTACGCACCCGGCTTGCGGTTTCAGTTTTCGTCGGCCAGATCGGCTCTCTCCGATCTTCGGCGAGTTAGGCGAAGGCGGACACGTTTGCCGCCGCGTTCGAAGAACTAGTCGAGCTTGGCGAAGATCGGCGGCTGGCATTGATGTGTTCGGAAGCGGTGTGGTGGCGATGCCATCGCCGGATCATCACGGACTACCTGCTGATGAACGGGTACGCTGTGGATCACCTCATGGCGGTCGGACATACCGATCATGCCAAACCGACCCCCGGCGCGCAAAGAACCGCGTCAGGGAAGATCATATATCCGGCCGCCGCACTGGCTTGAGTGCCGGATGTATCGAGGAGTCGCGCCACGCACTAGGAAAAATCATCCCGCTCGGGATGCTCTTCTACGGCGAGCCTGCGATTGTACAAAAATAGTCCCGATCGGTTCTTTTTATGGATTTTCGTCCGTGAGCCTGCTACAATCGTCCCGATAGGGATGATTCATGCAACCGGTCACAGACAGCAAAAGCCTCGGCCTTTTGATCCGCAAGGAGCGCAAGGCGCAAAAACTGACACAGGAACAGCTTGCCGGACTCACGGGGGTCGGCGTGCGTTTCGTGCGCGAGCTTGAAGCCGGCAAAGAAAGTTGCCAGATCGGTCGCGCCCTTCAGGTGACGACAGCTTTGGGTCTTAGCATCTCCGTCGCTGGACGATGGGAGAGTACCCCATGACGCACCTGCTGGATGTCTGGTTCGGCCAGGCGAAAGCCGGTGCCCTCAGCCAGGACGAGGCCGGCGCTCTCAGCTACGCCTACTATCCAAACTACCTCATTGGACAAGAGCAGCGCGCCATCTCCTTTTCGATGCCGTTGCAGGAAGCCCCCTATGCGGATCGAATCGTGCGCCCCTTCTTTTCTGGCCTTCTGCCGGATGAAGGTGCCCGGCAGCGTCTGGCGGGCACGCTCGGCATTTCAGCCGGCAACGCCTTTGGCCTGCTCGAAGTGATCGGCGGCGAATGTGCGGGAGCCTTGTCGCTCTATCCTCCCGGTCAGGAGCCGCAGTCGTGGGATGGCGACGGCGTTGAAATACTAAGCCCGGCGCGGCTCGAAGAAATCCTCGGCATGCTGCGCGAGCGCCCCCTTCTCGGCGGCGAGGAAGGGGTTCGCTTGTCACTTGCAGGCGCTCAGGACAAGCTCGCTGTTTGCGTTGAAGGGGAAAACATCGGGCTTGCGAAGGGCGGTCGCCCCACAACGCATATCCTAAAGCCCTTAATTCAGGCGCTCGACGGCACCGTCGAGAACGAACTGTTCTGCCTGCGCCTTGCGGCGCGCCTGAAACTCCCGGTTCCTTCCGTTGAAATGCAGCATGGCGGCGCGATTCCCTTTCTGCTGATCGAGCGCTACGACCGCTCCCGGCACAAAGACGGGACGATCACACGCCTGCATCAGGAGGATTTTTGCCAGGCGCTGAGCGTGCCGCCGGAACTCAAATATGAAGAAGAAGGCGGGCCTGGAGCCGAAAGGTCGCTCGACCTGATCGACCGTGCCACGGCGCGCCCGGCAGCGGATCGGCTGGCCTTCATCCGCATGCTCATCTTCCACTACCTCGTCGGCAACGCGGACGCTCACGGGAAGAATTACGCCTTGCTCTATCGCGCCAAGGTTCCGGACCTCGCGCCGCTCTATGATGTCGTCTGCACGGCGGCCTATCCGCGTCTGGCTAAAAAGCTCGCCATGGCTATCGGTGGACGGTCCCTCCCCGACACGATCCAGTTGAAGCACTGGCTCACGCTGGTGCCGGACACGCGGGGCGCGCAGCGTCTGCTGATCAAGGATATGACTGAACTTGCGGGGCGCATCAGAGGTGAAGCCGATAAGCTTCTGGCCGAGTTCGAGGATGCAGGTACCTCACATGAAATCCTCAATACCGTTCGCGGCATCATCGAAACCCGTGCGGCTCATTTGCTGCGGATAACACACGCTTAAGATTTTAACGGAGAGGACTGGGGGATTATGGCTCGCATCGAAAACCATAAGTACAGCATCGAGGAAGCGTTCCGGGAGTGCTTCTACATCGTCCCCGACTATCAACGCGAATACGTCTGGACCGACAAGGAGGTCAACCAGCTCCTTGAGGATATAAACGAGCAGATCGGCAACGGCCATGTACGTGAGTATTTCATCGGCACGATCCTGGTATCCCCTACCTCGCAGAAGAACCACTACGAGGTCATTGATGGTCAGCAGCGACTGACTACTTTCTTCCTGTTGCTGTGCGCGCTGAAGCATATGTTTCGAGGCGAAACCCAGCAGCAGACCATTAGCGGCCTGATCTCGACCAGCTACACCGACAACAGCGGTGAGACACGGACTAACCTGAAGCTGGAACCGCGATATGAAAACGCCGGAGTGTCAACGGCGGAGCAAAACCAAGCCACGGAGGCGGAGTAAAAGCAGGCCAGTCTGGGCGCGGCAGAGGCCGCTCGCGAAGCGCGCTTTTCCCT
>NZ_JAVDPZ010000046.1:0-23024 GCF_031453995.1 Nitrobacter vulgaris
GGAAAAGCGCGCTTCGCGAGCGGCCTCTGCCGCGCCCAGACTGGCCTGCTTTTACTCCGCCTCCGTGGCTTGGTTTTGCTCCGCCGTTGACACGCGCCCTGGCCACTGTCCGGCGACCGGCTGGCGTCTTCCCGGACAATATCTTCGATAGGTGTCCCTGGCTAATACCGAAGCAGGACACGCAATCATTCAGACAATCCGCGACTATTTCAAGGATGATGAATTCAGGTTTGAGAGATGTGCGGCGAAAATTGCTGAGTTCATGCTTCCTCGTATTGTCTCGCTTGATCTGACAAGACCAATACGGGATGGCGGCCGTGATGGGATTGGCAGATACCAGCTGGGTGACGGTGCTTCCGCAGTGGATGTAAGCTTCGCACTTGAAGCCAAGTGCTACAGCATGAGCAGTTCGGTCGGGGTTAAAGAGTTATCGAGACTTATCTCGCGCCTGCGCCACCGCCAGTTCGGTGTGCTGGTCACGACATCCTTCGTCCATGATCAGGCTTACAAAGAAATCAAAGAAGACCAGCATCCGATTATCGTGATTTGCGCTTCAGATATCGTCAGACTTCTGAAGAACGCAGGCATTACCACTGTGCCTGACGTGAAGGCTTGGCTCGCTGTATTCTAAACGTTCGGATACCGCTCGAGACTGCGTGGCGAGCCCGTGCAGATATCGAAGAACTCTGGCGGCGGATCGCCTTCTCGATCCTGATCACTAACGTAGACGACCACTTGGTTAATCATGGATTCCTCCATGTCGATCGGGGTCAGCGGCGTCTAGCGCCCGCCTTTGACATCAATCCCTTTCCTGAGTGGGTGCGAGAATTGAACACTTGGATTTCGGAGGATGTCGGACCGGAGGCCAGCATCGATGCACTGATGTCGGTCATCGCATACTTCCGCATCGCCAAGACGCGCGCGAAAGAAATCTTGGGACAAGTCGAGGCCGCTATTGCTCCCTGGCGCGAGCAAGGCCAGCCCTTGGCATGATAGAGGACGAACTCGATCAGTTCGCCGATGCGTTTGAGCATCGCGAGCGCGCTGCACTGAGGAAACTATCGACTTAGCTTGCGAGCTCATCGGACAAGACCGCAGATCATCCAGGCCTCGATGTGCCTATCGCAGTACAGCTTCCCATGCCGAAAGCGCCCGTATGATTGGCGTGTCGCTGTCATTGCTGTGCACGGGATGTCCGTCGCAAGCCATCGCAAGAGAACGAAAGTGAAAGAAAAGTGGAACGGCGGTGCACAAAATTTGCACACGACCCCCCACCTAACTATTTGATTTCAACAAACTCTTTTCCAAATCCATCATCGGGTTCACCCGCCATAAGAAAAACGCCGCGATCCCATGGACAACAACGAGGAAAGACGGCGAAAACCGTCCCGGCCGCGCCGTCCAGGCGCCCTACGGGAAGAAGAACAAGCGCCGGTAACGCCAGTAGCAGACCAATCGCATAAGAGAGTGCGGCCGTTCGGGACATCGATCAGGTCGATGACAGTCATTTGTCCGCACTCATATTCCGCGTCGGGCCGGCAGCGCGCACGGAAGGACTATCGCGACCCGTCACTCTGACGTCGCTACCATACGCGCTCTAACCGCCAGTAGCCGTCATTGTCTAGGACGAGACGCCAGGTCTGCGGCGCGACCTCTGTTTCCTTCGCTGTGCGATAGGTCGGGATGGAGAGATGAATGGCGCCCTCAACGGGGTGCCACTCGGCGATCACGGTGACACCGTCGCCAAACTCGACGAGACATCCAGGCCCTACCTTGCGATCGTCATCAACGGAGATGCGATCACGACGGAACGCATGACTATGTGGAAACACAAACGCATTATCGGCACCGCGGACCGCTATTCGACGTTATTCCTCTCGCATCCGCACCACGACCTTGCCCTTGGCATGGCCGGCTTCCAGATACGCAATCGCCTCACCGATCTCGGCAAATAAAAAGACACGGTCGATGATCGGCTCAAGTTTTTTCTGTTCGATGAGCTGAGCAAGCTCCGCCAGTTCGGTGCCGCTCGGATGCATGAACAGGTAGCGATATGAAACGCCGTGCTTTCTGGCTTCTGCACGCAGGCCGCGGGATGCGAACCAGAACAGCATCGTGAGCAACGGGCCTCGGCCCAGATCCTTTCGCGCGGTCTCGGGCTCTGGCATGCCCGCAATCGATACCACCTTGCCGCCGCGCTTCACCACACGGAATGATGTCTTGAGCGTTTCGCCTCCAAGCAGATCGAACACGCCGTCCATGTCATGCACATGGTCCTCGAACCGCTGCGAGGTGTAGTCGATCACCACATCGGCTCCGAGCCGTTCGACAAGTGCTTTTCCACGCGGCGATGCCGTTGTTGTAACCTCTGCGCCGAGCCATTTCGCCAACTGGATGGCGAACGTGCCGACGCCGCCCGCCCCTGCCGGTATGAAGACCCGGCTGCCGTTCCGCAGGTTGAGTTCGTCGCGCAACGCCTGAAGTGCGGTGAGCCCCGCGAGCGGGACCGCCGCGGCGGTGACGAAATCGACCGACGAAGGCATTCGGGCGAGGAGGTCTTCGGGGAGAACCGCGTACTCCGCGAAGGCTCCCATGGAGTCCTTCGGCATGCGGGCAAAGACGCGGTCCCCCTTCGCAAACCGCGTTGCGCCGGCGCCGCATTCTTCCACGACGCCCGCCACATCGTTTCCCAAGACGGTTGGCAAGGCATATCGGTAGATGATCTTGAGTTTGCCCTCGCGCGTCTTGAAATCGACCGGGTTGAGTCCCGCCGCGTGGACGCGCACCAGCACTTCCCCTTGTGCCGGTCGCGGTCGCGGTAGCTCACGGAGTTCCGTGGCTTCTGGCCCGCCATATTTCGTCAGGACAAATGCTTTCATCTGCATGAACATCCGTGGGGACCGTTCATTCTCCTGTCTAGCACGAGGTGCGCGTGGTGGGCACCGTCGAAGCTTCCCACGGGAGATCAGAACCCCATAGACCAAACCTTCGGAGGTTTCTCATGCCCAACAGGACGAAGAAATGGTCGGCGGACGTCACTGAGCACAGTGATGCGCTCGAACTGGAGCCGCACGTGTTCGAGAAGGACAACCCAAAAGAGATTGCGGCATCATTGAAGCGATCGGCCGACAAGAGCGAAAACCGCAAATCCGAGCCCTTTCGTTCGGCGATGTCCATGCTGACCTTCTACATCAATCGCGCCGGCAGGAATCTTCCGGCGAAGCGCAAGAAGGTCCTGGAAGACGCAAAGGACGAGCTACGCCGAGCATATGGAAGGCTCGCCGAGGACTGACGGACTTGCCTATGCGCGCGCATATCTTCCTTTGGTCCATCATGGTCGTGACTTCTCCCGGATTGCCTGCACGACCACATCTATGTCGTGAGGCTCAATCCCGAGTTCTCGGAAGCCGCACCGTTCCGCGACGTTGTCGATCCGCATGAGTTCGACCTGGTTGCGCGTCAGCGGCGCGCCGGGGACGAGTTCGGCGACGATGGCGAGCGCGTGCCATGCCAGAAACGGCACAGGCATCAAGCGGACGCGCACGCCGAGTAGCCGGGAGATCTCCTCGACCAATTCTTTGTAGGAGTAGACACGCGGTCCGCCGAACTCGAACAGACAAGCCTGGGGGTCGCCTTTCCCCGACGCCAGTCGCGCTATGGCTTCCGCGACATCTTCAACAAATGCCGGCTGGAGACGCGTGTCGCCGCTACCGAACAGCGGGTACGCAGGAAGGATTCGTAACAGTCTCACGATCGTCGTCAGAAATGCGTCGTCGCTTCCCGTCATTACCGCGGGACGGACGATGATCGCATTCGGAAATGCAACTGCAACGGCTTCCTCACCCCGCCCTCGTGCCCGGATATAGGTGGATGCCGAGCGGGGGTTGGAACCGATTCCGGATATCTGGATGTATCGCACAGCGCCGGCATCTCGTGCGGCGGCTGCCACTCTCGAGGCGGCCTCGACATGGACCCGTTCGAACGTGACGTCGCCATGCTCGGTATAGAGGCTAACGGCGTTGATGACCGTGCTCGCGCCTGAAACGGCCGCAGCAACTTGCTCCTGGTCGAGGATATCCGCTTTTACGGCAGAAAATGATCCACCATGAACCTGCTCGTGCCTTGCACGAGTGGAATGGCGCGATGCCGCACGGACAGCGGTGCCGTGGTCAAGGAGACGCTTGACGATCCTGCGTCCGAGAAAGCCCGAACCGCCGAACACGGTCGTCAACTCAAGCCTGGAATGCGCCTCGCCTGATGGTCTTGCTGTGTCCTCCATCCCTTTTCAACGGCCTCGGCCGGGAAGCGTTCGACCGAACGCGCTTTTTCAGGACAGAAGGCGGCCCGGCAAGGTGCTGGGCGATGGCGGGGGTGCCCAATAGCGCGGCCTTCGGGAGTGAGTCAGATTGTCGCAGTTAAACCCGCGATTCTACGCTCCGACTCTCTTCCAGGTGCTTCCACGACGCTTCCACGAGCCATCTTTGGGCGATGAAAATCGGAAAGTAAAAGCCCCCGAAAACATCATGTTTTCAGGGGCTTATAGATTGGTTGCGGGGATAGGATTTGAACCTATGACCTTCAGGTTATGAGCCTGACGAGCTACCGGGCTGCTCCACCCCGCGTTAAACTTTTGCTCGCCTTCGAAATCATGCCGGACAGCAATCCGTCGACACCTAGGCGCCGATCAATTCTCATCCGGTAGATGACTGAGAAGGCAACTCGGGCGAACGCCCTAATGCGAAACCACGTGTACCAATGCACACTCGCTTTGGAAAGGGCTGCGCCTCACATTTCCTGACTTTTATAGGTCCGGACGACAATTCATTCCAAATTCGATTGGCTTCCTCGATGATATGAACCAACCCTGTTCACGCGCAGCGAAGCCTCTTTTGAAAAACAAGATCATCCCCTTCTCGCCTATACCCCTCGGCGCGCCATGTTACGCTATGCGCCGGCCGATCCGTAAATTTCAAATCGAAGCACTACTGGTGTCCGAATCCGAAATCAACATCGGCGAATGCAAGCCGCGCGGCCAATCCATATGACCCTCAGCGAGAGTTGAGCGCTGGAATCAGATCGCTGGCGAGTTTCCTGACGAGACCGATAAACGCTGCCGTCCAAGCCAGCAAAGCCACATAGACGCATACATCCGCGATAGGCCGTAAGAACTCCAGCCGCATGGCACTGGACATCTCGTAAGTGCAGACCGTGTACATCCCCAACGGAAAGACCGCACTCCAATACGCCGGATCGTACCTGAGAGGGAAACGCCGATAAACATGCCGCCAGACAAACAAGACGATGAGAAGCGGTATCCACCACGTTCCGGCAGCCCAGAAAAAGATGGTAAAACCCTTGAGAAAGGGAAGTAGCTCCTCAAGGAACCACGCATCCGCCGCATTCTCAATCAGCACCGAACCAGCGAGCGTTGAGATAGCCATCGCTCCCATGTTGATCCAGTACGAGGGCACGAAATCGGCAGGCGAGAACTTAAAAAACATATAGCGATAGAAAATAAGCGAGATGATCGAGATGTACATCATGCCGCCCCACAGCAACATCGAAAGCGCCAGGAAATTGACGTCGAGCCGGAGGGGTTGATGAATATGTCGTGCGAGTAGCGCGCTAAGGAGAGCGATCGCCTGGGTCGAAACGACCGCAAGCAACCAAGCCCCGGTGATTCCCTGATCAATGGTCGGCTTGGCTTCCATAATCGTCAGGTTTGCAAAAATTGTGTAGGTCAGGATAATCCAGAGGAGAATACCAAAAATCCAAAGTCCCATGGCAACGTCTAATGCGCCAGCGAGTATGAATTGGTTCGCCATCACCCCCGTGGCAGCCACCGCGGAAAGGAATCCAGGCGCAGAACGATGGTCGGTGAGATCGACAATCAGTGCTCGACGGTAGCGTATGAGTCGCCACGACGTGAGAATCCAGAGCGCTACAAATTGCGTTGTATTCAGCCAAAGAAGAGCGACAGCGATCGGATGAAATCCGGCCCGCTCCGAAGCAATGGAGACGATCCCAGTAGCCATCACCAACGCAAAATAGGCTGGTGAAAGGCGACGAGCGCCGCGCATGCGAAGCCGAAAGCGACGTTTAGGTGAGTCAAACGGCTGCACTAGACTTCACTGACCTTGAGCTTAGACACCGTTGTGACGTCACACCGCCCCTCCGGGGGCGGTGTGAATGGTTGACAGGCAAACCTCTCAGGATCGCCTATATAAAGGGTTCAATGGGCGGGAACGGCTTCGGCGATCGCAGCGCTGATCGGCTTCACATTCCTGAAGCCAACTCGCGAGAACGAGACATAAAAAGCCGCCATATTCATCAACGCCCAGACAACAAAGCCGAGCGTATACCCGCCAATCAGGTAGTTGCTAGCGGCCAGAACAGCGGTCATCGTGAAACCGCAAGCCGCGCCGGCAGCTTTGGCCAATCCACTGACTGCGCCAACTTGTTCAAAGTAAATCGGGATTAGCTTGATGACCACTGCCGCTGACGCGCCCGACAGCAACGCCAACCCGTAAATGGCGACCAACTCTAAACTCAGTGAAATCTGCAACGCCATCAGCACGGCGAGAACAGACATAGCACCGAACATCCAAGTCAAAAGGGAAAAAACCTCATAACGGTCAGCCAGCCAGCCCCCGAGCGGTCGGGTAAGGGCCACGCAAACCACCAGCAGCGGCGTGTAAAATGCCACTGCCGAGGTCGCTTCCACGTGCCAATGATCGACGAGATAGGTCGGCATCGTCGACGCGAAAAACACCAAGGTGCCGAACGCCACCCAATAAAGGCCAGGCACCAGCCAAACAACGACGCCCGAGCGGTAGACCGCCAAAATCTCCCGCGTCGACGTATTCTTAAGCTTCTTGTTCGGCGCATCAGACGTGAAAAACATGTAAACCGCCGCCATTAACAACGTAGGAATGGCGAAGATAGGGAATATGATACGCCAGCCCTCAGGATCGTTCGCATCTGCAACGCTCGTAATGACGAACGTAACAGCCATCATACCAAAGGTAATCCCGATATTACCCAAGGCAAAAAGCCCCAAGGCCATGCCTTGTCTGGACTTGGGATACCACGACGACACGTGAGCGTTACCTACCACGAAGGTCGCACCACCAAGTCCCAGCATCGACCCCAGGAACAGGAAGGAATAATAGCCCTCCGCAAAGGTTCCGAAAATCAGAACCACTGAAAGGCATACCAACAAAATCGTAAACACGGTTCGGCCACCGAACTTGTCAGTCCAGATACCTAGCGGAATACTGACAGCAGCGGCGAAAAGCGGCTCCATCGCAGCCAAAACAAGCACTTGCGTGCTTGTGAAATGGTACCACTCAATCAAAAATGGGGCGAGCGCAGAAAACATCCCCCAAATAGCGAACCCCAGCGAAAACGCTAAGGTTGAGATCCACAACACCTTCGCGTTGCCTTGCGGCTCGCTTGGCGCATCTACCTTGCCAACTGAATGTTCCACCGGTAGCTCCTACCTAAGAAATAATCTATCTAGCTGATTGCGTTGCATCTAAAAAATCAGGTCAGCACCTGGATCCTGACCTTAGGCTACCGGCTCGCCGCGCTGCTAAGCCAACGGGACCCGCTCCGCACGATCTCCTCGACCGACACGTCAACTCATAATTCTCGCCGGCGAGCGCAACTCGCCGGCGAGAATATCTTTATCTCTTTTACCAGAACGTAACTATTACGCCAAGCTACTAGTGAGCAGATCTCACAGTGTTTCTGATCTGAATCTGATACGGCCGCCACAAGTACCAGAAGGGGAACATGATCAAATGCACGAGCCGGGAGAACGGAAACAGGGAGATCACCAAGAACCCGGTAAGCATATGCGCTTTAACAGGAAGCGGCAAAGCCGACACATAGTGAGTTTGCGGATTCAGAGATACCAGCGAAATCAACCACGGCACCGCAGTATCGATGTACCAGTCAGCTCCCCAGCGGTAAGCCAGAGAAACCCAGAAACCGAGTGCGACCTGTACGAGCAGCGCGACCAGCAATATGCCGTCCATCGGGCTGGTCACGGCAAGAATTCGCTCCGTTGTAAATCGGCGCACTATCAAAACGCATAGGCCTATCAGCGCGGCGAAACCGAACGCAAAGCCAATCAGCTCGACAGTGTATAGCGCTGTCGGCGTAGATGTCAGGCTTGACCACATACCAGGAACAAGAAACCCGATCATATGGGCTAGCAGGACAACTACAATACCGTAATGCCAAGGTACGGAGCCCCAAAACAAACGGCGGTTCTCCAGAAGTTGGGACGACAACGTTGAATAGGAAAACCGATTTGTGCGGTAACGATGAACACCACCGATAACCGCCACCACGATCGCCAAGTATGGCAGAACCGCGAACAGGAATACGTCATACATAGAATTTGCCTCCGTCACACATGGGATATTCCTCTCACGCTCGCCAATCCAGCAGGTCGTCTGCTGCGACCTCCGCAAGTGGCTTATACACCTTGAAATGCTGCCGGCCGGCTTGGGTCCAGAATACGACATGCGTTTCTACTGGAGGACAGCCGGGATCAGAACAAGGAAGCTCCGACACCATGATCGTCTCGTCCTCGTCAAGATTGAATCGTTCTCGGGTCCAGCTAAGGACACGCTCCTGCTCAGCTGAGCGGTCAGCGCGCTTTTTCGTCATACCCTCACTTAGCAAAAGCCGTAATGAGTCGAGCACTTGATGATATGGGTGTGCGCGCTTCTCCGCCTCTTCCACATCATAATCTTCGCTCATAGCCAACAAAAAGCCGCCCTCCAGTACATCACCCTGGCCTTGGCCCTTGAGCTGTTTACGATCGTCTTCCTGACTCTGCCCCTCAATCAACTTTCGCGCTTCGCGCTGCTGCGCCTTTAGCTGCTTTCGTAAATCACGATCGTCCAGCTTCGCACGCTCAATTCCGGTATCGCCATCAATATCAGCCGGTCCGTGTTGATGACTCTCCGTTTCCGGCTTCGTTGTCATACGCTCAAGCGCCGGCAACAACCCTTTGTTCAAAAGAGCATCGATGTCTTCGCCCTCGTTCTCTGCAGCGAAGCGTAATACGATCGACAAGCGATCCGGCATTTCCGAAGCATCGGGCTCAAACCCGCTTGCGCGATAACTTTTCTTAAGTTCGACCAAAAATACACTGCGCTTGTAGTTTTCACCGAAAAGCTGATAGCCAACATAGGGATGACATATCGAATTCAGATCAAAAAAACCGCTATAAACCTCCTGCAGCTTTCCTTCCGGCGTCTGCTCGGCAAAATCTCGGAAGCCTATCAACAAAGCCGCGGCCTGCGGCTGCACAGATTTCACCAGCGCCACGCATTCGGCAGCCTTATGCTCTAAACCTGCAACAGGATAATCGAGGATGTCAGCAAACAACCCCAAAACCTTGGCGCGGTTCGAATACAAAACCTCTGCACGATGCGAAAAACGACTCATGATCTTTATGTCGAGCCTAGGATACTGAACACTTTATATAAAAATGTAAGACAGTCTTCCTATTTCAGACCATCTTAGAACCACGCGAGACGGGTCCGAATGCATAACCCGGAACCGTCTCGCGCCTTGCCGTGCGGGAAGAGGATCTATGGTCCTCTTGCCGGATCGGTGTGGAAGCCGACGCCGACCGCACCCTTGCGGATCGGATAGTTGTGAGAGACTGGGTCGAGCTGCGGGAACAGAGCATCAACCGCCGTCTCACGCTCCATCGGCGGAACCACAAAGCGCTCCTCGAAGGTCGGCATCGAGGTGAGCCGCCAGATCGCCTCGACCTCTGCCGCGGTGGTCTTGCCTTCCGCCAGCGCCCGCTGCACCTCCTCGTCCGGAATGTCCTTGACCTTCCTCGAACGCATGTAGACGCGCACCGCCACCAGCTTCTTGTAGACACCGCGGATGATGTCCTCATTACCGCCCGCCAGCAAGCTCGCCATATAGCGAAGCGGAATACGCGAACGTTCCAGCGAACTCATCAACGGTCCCAACCGTGATTCACTAGCAATGTTGTCGTACACGCCGTTCTCCACCTTGGCCAGAACCGGCCCCAGCGGCGGCACATAGAACAGCATCGGCAACGTGCGGAACTCCGGATGCAGCGGCAGCGCGATGCCCCACTTCTTGACGAACTGGTAGACCGGCGACTTCTGCGCAGCCTCGATCTTCGAATCCGGAATCCCGTTGGCCCTTGCAGCGGCGATGATCTCCGGATCGAACGGATCCTTGATGATGTTGCGTTGGGCCATCACCAGCTGATCCTGCGGCGACTTGGCCGTCTCCTCGATCGCGTCCGCATCGTAAAGCACGAGGCCGATATACCGGATGCGTCCCACGCAGGAGTGGAAGCACGCCGGCGGCTGGCCGCTCTCCAGACGCGGATAGCACAGGATGCACTTCTCGGCCTTACCCGTCGACCAGTTGAAGTAGGTCTTCTTGTACGGGCAACCCGAGACGCACATGCGCCAGGCGCGGCAGCGCTCCTGGCTCACCAGCACAACGCCGTCCTCACCGCGCTTGTAAAGCGCGCCCTGCGGGCACGCCGCAACGCAGCCCGGATTGAGGCAGTGATTGCAGATGCGCGGCAGATAGAAAAAGACCGTGCTGTTGATCTCGTTGATCTGACGCATCTCCTCATCGGAGGCGCCGTCGAAGTTCGGATCGTTGTTCGCATAGACCTGCGAGCCGCCGAGGTCGTCGTCCCAGTTCGGACCGGCCTCGATCGTGTCCATGTACTTGCCGGTCACCATCGAAATCGCCCGCGCAGTCGGCTGCTCGTCGGCCAAGGGCGCGCTGATCAGGTTCTGGTAATCGTAGGTCCAGGGCTCGAAATAATCGTCGAGCGTCGGCAGATAGGGGTTGTAGAAGATGTTGGTGAGCGTGCCCCACTTGCCCTGCAGCCGCAGCCGAAGGCTCTTCTGCCTCTGACCGTCAACCACCCAGCCGCCGCGATACTTGGTCTGGTCTTCCCAACGTGTCGGGTAACCCGTACCCGGCTTGGTCTCCACGTTGTTCCAGTACATGTACTCGGTGCCCTTGCGATCGGTCCAAATGTTCTTGCACGCGATGCTGCAGGTGTGGCAACCGATGCACTTGTCCAAGTGAAAGACCATCGAAACTTGAGCTCGGATGTCCATGTCTGTACTCCTTCGTTCCTATGGCTCGTTCTTATGACTTCATTTTTCGATTGTCGTTGCGCACTTATCTGTTGCCGTTCTCATCGACAGTGTCGGGCGCAGGTGGTTTTGACGATTCACCGCCTCGCTTGCGACGTGAATCCACCGTCGCTTGCGCAGCAGCCAACGCAAGTCCATCACCCATGCTCGCTATTGTCGGATCGATATGCTGGTGTCCCGCTGGAGTTGGAGTGTCGCGTACTGCCACGATGCTACCCTCAAACTCGAGCGTCATGCCGGCAAGCGGGTGATTCGTATCAACTACTACATACCCGTTATCCTCATCGACCTCGGTAACGATCACATTCTCAACTCGACGCTCATCGTCGCTGTGCGCAAGAAAACACATTCCCGGCTCAATTTGATCTACACCGCCAAACGTTTCAGCCGGCACTCGCTGCTGCAACGCCTTGTCGCGCTCTCCGTAAGCCTCTTCAGGCGGCAACGTCACTTCAAACCGCTCGCCCGCAGCCCTACCCTCGAGCGCGCGCTCAAGGGCAGGTAGCAGACGTCCACTCCCATGCTGATACTCTAACGGCTCATCGCCCCACACAGCTGACCGAATGTGACGAATCTGGCCGTTAGTCCGCAGAGTGTAGTTAATGGTCACGTATTTCCCGACGCTAACCCGCTCAGGCGCACCGAAATGCGCCGGAGCCGATTCATGATCGTGATCGTGATCATGGTCGTGATCATGATCGTGACCATGCGTCGCGATATCGCCTACCATTCCAACTTCTCCATCTTACGCACGACGACATGGGTGTCGCGTGTGAAGATACCAGTCGGACCCCAATAGTTAAAGCCGTATGTAAACTGAGCATATCCACCGGCCAAGAACAATGGGTTGATACGAGTACGCGTCAGACTGTTGTGTCCACCGCCCCGCCACTTGCGTTCCTGCGACTTAGGAATGTACACCGTACGCTCAACTGCGTGGTAATACATGCAAGTACCCGGTTGAATTCGGCGGCTCACGTTGGCGCGCGTTACGACCACACCGTTGTCGTTGTAGACCTCGACCCAGTCGTTATCCTCAATACCGACCTTCTCTGCATCTCTATCATTGATCCACACCGGATCCATGCCGCGAGATAGCATCAGCATGCGGTGATTGTCTTTGTAAGTAGAGTGAATGTTCCACTTACCATGCGGCGTGATGTAGTTCAGAACCAATGAACGATCATCAACCCGACTCTTAACAATATCACCGGTCTTGCGCGGATTAAGCCGCGGTTTGTAAGTCGGGATATGCTCACCAAAGTCAAGGTACCACTGATGATCGAGATACAAAGATTGCCGACCGGTCAGCGTGCGCCAAGGCACCAAACGCTCGACGTTCATACACCAGGCGGAATACGCCCGACCGTCGTTCGTCATACCCGTCCAGCAGGGACTCGTAAGAATTCGTCTCGGCTGGCGCGTCAGATCGTAGAAGGTCGAAGAGACACCCCTAGTGGGCTCCGCAATATCGACAAGCGGTAGACCAACATGATGCTCCTCGTTATGGAAGCCCTGATAGCATACCTCGCCGTTTGCCTCAGGCGCACACATCAACAAGGTGTTGCATGCGTCAAGTACATCTTCCAGACTCGGGTACCGCTTGCCACCCCATTCCACACACCGCATATGCCTCGCATCCGGCATCGGCATGACGGGATTATCAAGCATCTGGTCGTACTGCTTCTTGATCGGAATGTTTACACCGACCGCAGAAACGCCATCCTCCCGAGCCTTCGGGCCGAACGAAATGAACTTGTTATACAAGTTCGCATAATCTCGCTCGACCACTCGTACGTGCGGGAACGACTTGCCCGGCACCGGCTTGCATTCACCCTCAGCCCAATCGAGGATCTCCGGCTGAGCCAGCTCATCAGGAGTATCGTGCATGAGCGGCTGAACAACCACGTCCTTAACCGGCTTCGAGAACGCTAGCGGAGCCAACTCACTGACCTTTTTAGAGATCAGCTTGAAGATTTCCCAGTCCGTTTTCGATTCCCATACCGGCGGAACCGCCTGTCCCAGCACATGCAAGAACGAATGCAAGTCCGTCGTATTAAGGTCGTTCTTCTCATACCAGAAGGCAGTCGGGAGCACGATGTCAGAATAAAGTGACGTCGTGTTCATACGGAAGTTAAGATCGACAACCAGATCGTACTTTCCGCGTGGCGCCACGTCACGGTACTTCACCGTATGCGTTTTACCCTTAGCACGGTCCTCGGCAATCGAGTTATCGTGAGCTCCGAGATAATGTCGCAAGAAGAACTCGTGACCTTTCGCGCTCGACTGGATCGCGTTACCGCGCCAGATGAACCACATCCGAGGCCAACTCTCGTCAGCATCCGGATCATCGATCGCGAAGTTCACCTTCTTACTGGCGACCTGATCGACGACGTGTGTGACAATATCCTCAGTGCTCTTCGCACCCGCACGCTCGGCTTCGGCTGCCAATTCGATTGGGTTACGGTTGAAGTGCGGCGTGAATGGCATCCAACCAGAACGTACCGACTTTGCCTCAAGATCGATCGCGTGACCCTTGGCCCATCGCGGATTCGGCGCAGTCAAGCCGTACTCCGTAAACTCCTGCTCGTAGCGCCACTGACAGCTATGAGCATAGTGCCAAGTCGACGACTGCACGACCCGCGGCGGCTTGGTCCAGTCGAGCGCCATCGCAATCGTATTCCAGGGCGCAACGGGAGCAAGTTTTTCCTGACCAACGTAGTGGTTGATACCACCGCCGTTGACACCGCAGCAACCGCACAGGATCAAGGCGACCGTCGCAGATCGGTAACAAAGGTTATTGTAGTACCAGTGGTTAGCGCTGGCACCCACGATAACCATGGACTTGCCGTTCGTGAGTTCTGCGTTGGTCGCAAACTCCCGCGCGAACCTTATCGCCGTCTCACGGCCGATACCGGTGTGACGCTCCTGCCAAGCTGGAGTATAAGGCGCATCCTCATCGTCGTAGCTGGTTGCAAACGAGCCTTCCAGACCGCGGCTGTGGCCGAACTGAGACATCATGATGTCAAAGCCGGTCGCAACGAGCACCTCGCCCTTATCCGTAGCGATGCGCTTCACCGGAACGCCGCGCGAAACAACGCTGCCATTCACGAAATCGTCAAACCCGACCTGCACCACACCATCGGATTGATCGATAAAGCTCAACACCGGATCAATCGGACTGTTATCCAGCGTATCTTCCGCGGACAGATTCCACTTGCCATGCGTAGAACCCCAACGGTCACCTACCTGACCCTTGAACGCACGCGGCTCACCGGTGCCGGCATCAAGCACCAGCATCTTCCAGTCGCCGTTCTCGACGTCCTGGTAGCGCGCAACACGCTTGGCTCGCAGCAACCGGCCCGTCTTGTAAGTATTCCCATTGGGCTCCAACTCGACAAGGAACGGAAGGTCAGTGTAGCGCTTCACGTAGTCGATGAAGTACGGAACCTGACGATCGATATAGTACTCCTTGAGGATAACGTGATTGGCCGCCATCCACAGAGCCGTATCCTGGCCCGCCTGAAGCGGAATCCACTCGTCGCAATACTTAGCGATCTGACTGAAGTCCGGCGAGAGAACCACAAATTTGGTACCCTCGGTCCGCGCTTCTGCAATGAAGTGCACGTCGGGGGTACGCGTCATGTTCATGTTCGCAGCCATCGAAACAATGAACTTACTGTTGTACCAATCTGCGCTTTCGCACACGTCGGTCTGGTCGCCCCAAATCTCCGGGAACGACGTCGGCAAGTCGGCATACCAGTCGTAAAAGCTCATGTTTACGCCGCCGAAGAGCTGAAGGAAGCGTGAACCCGCAGCATACGACAACATCGACATGGCCGGAATGGGCGAGAAGCCCATTACCCTATCCGGACCCCACTTACGGGCCGTATATAGGGCAGCCGCAGCAATCAGCTCGACCAGCTCCACCCACTTGGCACGGCGGAAACCACCCTTGCCGCGCGCCTTCTGAATACGAAGCCGCTTTTGCTCGTCTCCAACGAGGGAGGCCCAAGCCTGCACCGGATCAGGATGCGACGCCTTGGCTTCTTTCCAAAGGTCGTAAAGAGGACCACGGATATATGGGTACTTCACCCGGATCGGGCTGTAGACATACCAGGACGCAGAGATACCACGCTGGCATCCACGCGGCTCGTAGGGCGGCAGACTGCGCTCAAGAAGCGGATAGTCCGTCTGCTGCATTTCCCAGGTGATGATTCCGTCTTTGACGTAGATCGCCCAAGAGCAGCCACCGGTACAGTTAACGCCATGCGTACTGCGGAAGACGTTATCATGAGACCAGCGGTTGCGGTAAAACTCTTCCCACTTGCGCTCCCGGGGATTAACGAGGTCAAGTATCCAGCTCATCAGTGTCTCCTCGGTGCGTTCGTCCGGCCGCGAGGCCTATTACTATTACCGTCAGTTCCCTTAAACCTTCCGATCCAACCGTCGGAATACATACCCGTAAACCAACCGCCGTGGTAGGGACCCGTGCTTCGTCCGGTCGTAGGCGTAGCCATCATCGGCCGCCGTACACCAAACTTCAGGCGATTCCGCCATCTGAAACCAGCGATCAACAGCAGAATCACAGCACCCAAGCCGGTCAACCCTGCCAGCTGCCAGATTGCCGAAGCCGAACGTACGGCCAACCCTTCCTGAGCAAGGAAGGCAGCAACGTCTGCCCGCTCCTGTGGGGTCGGTGGCTGCTTCGTCCAAACTGCTTTCATGGTAGGTGTAGGCAGACCAGCCAGCCAGGAAGACAGTCCGCTAGCTCCACCAAGTCGCTTTGCCACAGTGGTCAAATCAGGAGCAAGCGCTCCACCGCCGAAAGCTCCGAGGCCGCCGGTGCTGTGACACGCCATACAAGGGGGGCCGCCATTAGCGAAGCGATCATTACCGGTGAACAGATCCTTGCCCTTTTCGGCATCACCCTTGAGGGCCGGCGCCGCAGCAGCTGAGGATCCTCCACCGCCACCTGTCTCCAGGAAAGCAATGATGTTGTCGACCTCAGCAGTGGACAACCCCAGATTGGGCATCTCCATGCCGTTATATTTACCGAGCAGCTCAACCGCGACCGGATCTTTCTTGGCGATCATCGCGTCAGGCTTAGAGATCCACTCATGCAGCCATTCGGCAGGACGCTTTTTCGTAACGTCTTTCAGGTCGGGACCGACAAGATCCCCCCCGCCTATGCTGTGACATGCACTGCATGTCTTATCGTCGAATAATTTCTTACCGGCCGCTGCATCGGCTGCGTTAGCCACTGTCGGCAACGCTGCCCATATGGCTGTCGTAGCTAGCGCAACAACGGGCATAAATCGCCACGACGCTAGGGGCTTTTTGCTCATGATCCCTCGTCCTCAGATCCATATGATCGGGCGGGCATTAAGTTTTGTTAGATAACAGACGTTTCCCGCTCGTGACCCGTCGTTCTCAGACCCACATGATCGGCGACGGTAGGTTTATGCTAGACTAGAATCGTTAGAAAGCGCAAGGGCGTTGATCTTCGAAATGAGCATTTTTTTCGTCCTGCGGAAGCAGTGTTGGAGAACGCGACCAACTATCTTTTGTTTCCGATTCAATGACGCAGTGCACCCTCAGATTACGCTTCCTGTTCAGCTAGCAAGCTCATCTACAATGAACAGATATAATGAACAAACCTCCTACAACGCGACCCGCCAGATTCAATATTCGGCAAGCAGGCTGGCGGTTGTCAGCGATCTCGTAAGAAGCTGTTTGCTCCACCGCTCAACCGCTTGCACGGCGGTTCATTTTGTCGCGGCCCGTCGGAACGGTGGCCGAAGCATGAACCAGCTTCCCGGAACCTGATTGTCGTGACGAGACCAAGACCGTTTAAAGGCAACCCAAGTACCAAGGTCGCCCAAGTCCGACCTCACTGCGGCGGCTGTCCAGCAATCCGTATTCAGTCCGAATTACGTTGAAGCCCGGCACGGAATCCTCGATCATGCGTCGGAATGTCCCTCCCCCACGGCCTAGGAGATTATCATGGCTAAGTCGCGCTTGCCCGCGTTCCTGCAGGACCATCCGGGTCTTGGCAGTCTTGGCAACGTGGAAGTGCCGCGACTGAAGCTGCTTCAGGCTTCATCGCCCGAACTTGCCCAAGCCGAGAACGCAAAAGAAGGTGAGTTCTGGCACAGCCTGCTGGGTCGCAGCATCGGATCGTCCATTCGCATCTGCCCGGTTTTTATCAACTGGTGCTTCATCTTGTGGCGTCCGCGGGAGGCCGGCGGCGGAATTCTTGCGCGTGCAGACGATAGCAAACATTGGATTCCCGCCGATGCCGAATTTTCGGTCAAGCTCAAGAGCGGCGACGAAGTCACGTGGAGGACTGGCCGCACGGTGATGGCATCGGGTCTGAATAAACGGGGCAGCTATAATCCGAACGATCCCAATTCACCGCCTGCCGCCACGCGCTTGTATTCGGTCGTATGTTCGTTTCCGGATCACCAAAATTGGCCGCCCGCGGTGGTGAATTTGCAGCGAACGTCCGAGAAGGCGGCGACCAAGCTGATCGATCAATTGAAAGTCCTTCGCGCGCCGTCTTTTGGAGTCATTTTGGAAATGGCCTCCGTTAAAGATGAGTCTCCATCCGGAGAGTTCTATAACTACGCGTTCGAACTTTATGGGCCGGTGGAAGACAAACCGTTCTACGAGGAAAACTCCAGGCAATACCGTTTTTTCATCGAGCACGGACTCAAGGTGAAAGACCTGGAGGGCGCGCAAGATGACTAGCTTGACGAGATCGTACCAACTTTGATGCGCCCGTGAAGGGACCGTTCCAGATCGAGCTCGCTTTACCGGTGTCTTTCGACAGGCATGAATGCGCCGATCGCGCGTATGATTTGGCGCAAACGTGGGTTCCATAGAAACACAAGTGCACGTGGATCAGGCAAGCCGGCGCTCAGCCTTCGGGCGGTTACGGGACATCGCTTTTGCACCTGGAGAACGGATGCTCTCCGGTTTCTCTGGTTTGGACAGGTCGCGATGGCCGATCCTGTGGGTTGTCTGCTTCTTCCTGGTCCAGGCTGTGCCTGCGACGATTATCCGCGCTGCCAACCTTGAGGAAGGACGCATTATCGCCATCGCGCGCGGGGCCTTGGAAGCAGGTCATGGGCTGACCCCCTTCGTCTACGGCGAACGGTTCGCGGAGCGACCGGTTTTATTGTCCTGGATAGCTGCACTCTTTGGCGAAACAACCGGCGACGTCACGCTATGGTCGCTGCGCATCCCCCACCTTTGCTTCTTCCTCGCCGGGGCGTTGCTGATCTACAGTTTGCTCAGATCTGTTGCTGGCAAGAGTGCCGCGATTTTCGGCGCACTTTGCTGGATCAGCATGCCCGTCGTCGCGCCAAAATTCATCAATGCCGAACCTGACATCGTTCTCTCGGTCTTGCTGTTCGGCGCGTTTTACGTGTGGTGGCAGGGAACTCGCGATGAGGGACTAACCACCGGCCGATGGCTCTGTATCAGTATGTTGGTCGCACTTGCCGGCCTGACGAAGGGGCCGCAGGAAGTTGCTTATTTCACTCTTGGCGTTGGCGCTTACATCCTTTTGAAACAGCGCGATCAGATTCCAGCATTTGTCGCGGCGAACATTGGCGCCGGATTAGTCATTGGGGCCTGGTATGGCCTCGTTTATAAGCCGGGTGATGTCGGTACCTGGGAAGCCCATTCGCGTCTGACGCAGACGACTACCGGCCTGACGACGATTCTCGGACATGTGGATTTCGCCAAGAGCCTGGCTGTTGAGTTCCTGCCGGGCTCCATCCTGATAGGCCCCGCAATCATGATCGCCGTCCGCAGATGGCGAGATAATACTCAGCATGACCTGCTGCTTGCCGCGGTCCTTTACTCTGTCGTTTGCACCCTCGTTCTCCTGGTCTGGCCGGGCAAAGTGGCTGCACGTTATGCGATGCCAGGAACCATGACGTTAGCAGTGATTTGTGGGCTGATGTTTGAGAACTGGCGCCACAGCCATCCCAGGGTCATCGTGTCTGCACTGGTCGTGACCTGTATGATTTTTGGCGGGCTGCTGGTTAGAGGCTGGATGGTGATGCCCATCGCTCCGCACCTGTTTCAGGAGAGCCGTCTGGCGGGCCAGGCGATCGCTGCCGCCCTTCAGGAGAGACCTCTCTACATAGCAAACGGAGATTCGACTGATCACAACATGCTGGTTTACGTGAGAGAACCAATAAGCGCAGTCGCATTAGACGATCTGGCTAAACTGACCACCTCGGCCATCGCAGTTTTACGTCCCGAGCATCAGCGCGCCGTGCTTCAGATGAGGCCCGAGTTGCAGTTTGTCGAAAAGGGTAATGTCGTCTCCGGTAAAACTCGCTACAACATCGTCGAGATCAACCCTCCAGAATGAACCATGCAGATTTCACGAGCGGTTGCGATCATGTCAGTCTCTGGTCCGACACACTGTCCGCGGCGGCAGTCACGTCTGCCCAAATTCGGACCTTCGTCGGCTACGATCCGTCGTCAGACGGACGGTGGTTCGTAGGCGCAACCTGCTTTCAACCTCCAGCGCAGATAAACAACGATATGATGATAATTCATCAGTATTTTCAAAGTCTTGTATAGATACTGCGATCATCCCGGCGACCCCCCTGCGATTTCAATTGACCTCGTGGCCCTACTCAGTACTCTCGAAAGACTTGAGTATGCACCGTCTGATTTTGTCACGGACCGCGGCAGCCTCTCCCTGTCCGAAGACCAATTGATATGCTCGGTAAGCTGACGATTGACGCCCTGCCGTTTTATAGCGGCGTCGCCATGGCAGGAGCGCTGACCGTCGTGTGCGGCGCACTGGGCGTGGTCGCAATCATCACGTGGCTCGGTCGATGGCGCTTTCTGTGGTCTGAATGGCTGACGAGCCTCGATCACAAGAAGATCGGCATCATGTACGTGATTCTGGCGCTGATCATGTTGGTGCGCGGCGTCGTTGACGCACTGATGATACGCACCCAGCAAGCATTTGCATTCGAACCGCACGGCTATCTGCCGCCGGACCATTTCGATCAGATCTTCACCTCGCATGCCACCATCATGATGTTCTTCGTGGCGATGCCGTTTGTGCTTGGCCTGTTCAGCATTGTTATTCCGCAACAGATCGGTGCGCGCCGGGTGGCGTTTCCGTTCATGAATTCGGCGGGCCTGTGGCTGACAGTATCCGGCGCGACATTGGTGATGATCTCGCTCGTCGTCGGCAGGTTCTCCACCGCCTATTGGACCGCGTACCCGCCCCAATCGGGAATGCAGTTCAGTCCGGACGTCGGCGTCGATTACTGGATCTGGGCAGTCTTGCTCAGCAGCGTCGGCTCGATACTGGCGGGAATCAGTTTTCTCGTCACGATCGTCAAGCGGCGCGCGCCAGGGATGCGATTGATGATGATGCCGCTGTTTACCTGGACAGCGCTATGCGCCAGCATATTGATCATATTTGCCTATCCATCCTTGATCGTGGCCGCTGCGCTGCTTGGCCTCGACCGTCATCTCGGCACGCAATTTTTTGCCGGAAGCGATGGCGTCTTGAACTACATCAGCCTGTTCTGGATCTGGGGGCATCCACACGTCTACATTCTGATTTTGCCGGCTTGTGGCATCTATTCGGAAGTCGTGGCAACATTCTCGGGAAGGCGATTGTTCGGCTATAAGTCGCTCGTCTACTCCATGGTCGCCATTACCGGGCTATCATTAGTCGTCTGGCTGCACCATTTTTATACTATCGGTTCCGGTGCCGACGTGAATGCCTTCTTTGGCCGCGCAGCTCCGCTTATTGCCGTGCCCACTATCGTGACAATCGTCTGCTGGTCGCTCACGATCTATCTTGGCCAGGTAAAATTCTCGGTGCCGATGCTTTTTACGCTCGGGTTTATCGTCACGTTCCTCGTAGGCGGTATCACGGGCTTTTTGTTTGCGGTGATACCGCCTAGCATTCACGACACCACGTTCCGAGTGGCCCATTTCCACAACCTGCTGATCCCCGGCGCCTTGTTCGGCTATTTCGCCGGCTATCAATACTGGTTCCCAAAGGCGTTCGGCTTTCGTCTCGAGGAAAAGTGGGGCAGACGGGCCTTCTGGTGCTGGATCGTCGGCTTCTGTCTGGCCTTCATGCCGCTGTACATTCTCGGCTTCATGGGAATGCCGCAGCGCCTCAATCGCAGCGACGTCGCCGATTGGCAGCCGTATCTTATCGTCGCCCAGGCCGGCGTCCTCTTCATCGTATGCGGCGTCACCTTCCTGGCCATCCAGATCGCCGTCAGCATCCGTGACCGCAAAGCGCTTGCTGCCTCAAGCAACGATCCATGGAACGGCCGGACACTCGAATGGGCAACCGCCTCCCCGCCTGCGACCTACAACTTCGCCGCTGTGCCGCACGTGCAGGGCATTGATCCGTGGTGGACCCTGAAGCAGGCGGGAACTTTGGACCACAGGTCCGCGCGCTTTCATGACATCATCATGCCCGGCAAGAGCAGCGCGGGAATCATGCTTGGCGCGATGTCGTTCGTGTTCGCCTTTGCAATGATCTGGCAAATCTGGTGGCTGGCCGCCGCTGGCGGGCTAGGCATTTTTGCCGCGGTACTCTCGCAGACGTTCCATGATCATGCCGGCCAACGTATCCCCGCGAGCGAAGTCGAGGCGATCGAAAGCCGGCGTGGTGTCTCGCCTGCACTCGGACGTGAGGCGCGGACGTGACAGATGCCGTCATCACCGCCGATCATGGCGATGAAACCAATGCCGAATCAGCCCAACGCGCTATCGAGGAGAAGACCTACGGCTTCTGGCTCTGGCTAATGAGTGATGCGATTATCTTCGCGCTGCTGTTCGCGATCTTTGTTGCGATGGCGCGAAATACCGCAGACGGATCGACCCACACGTTATTCCTGCTTCCCCGCATCTTCGCGGAAACCATGCTCCTGCTGGCGAGCAGTGCAACCTTCGGCTTCGCCAGCGTTGCGATATCAGCCGGGCAACGCAGGCGCGCGATCGTCTGGCTGGGGATGACCTCTATTTCCGGGCTCAGCTTCGTCGTCATGGAGATCTCGGAGCTTTATGGCATGGCCATCGCCAATGCCGGCCCGTGGCAAAGTGGCTTTCTTTCTGGTTTTTTCGCTTTGATCGGCACCCACGGAGCTCACGTCAGCTTCGGCCTGGTTTGGATTGTCTTGCTGGGATGCGAAATCGCATTGCGCGGACTCACCCCCATCGCCGCCTCGCGCCTTTACCGCCTGGGCCTGTTCTGGCATTTCCTCGTTATCGTTTGGATCAACATCTTCTCATTCATTTACCTGCCCAGGCTTCTCTAGCATGGCAGCAGCGCCGCAATCGTCTGAAAGGTCGAACGTTTACGTCGCGGGGATGTCTCGATGAAATCGTACCTCGTCGGCGTCGTTCTAGCGTCGATGCTCACCGCGATTCCATTCGGCTTCGTCGCCACCCGCACGTTACCTCCGACACAAACTTTGATCGTCATCGCCATCGCTGCGGTTGCGCAGGTCGTTGTCCACCTGCGGTACTTCCTGCATCTCGACTTGAAATCATCGTCGCAAGACAAACTGATCGCGTTCTGCTTCGCCGCTATCGTGCTCTTTGTCCTAGTCGGCGGCACGATTTGGATCATGTTGACCGGTTCCCGCACTGCGTAGTCGGTGGTGCCACCGCGATATCTTAAAGACCCGCAAAACTGACGGCGATCGGAGCGCGGCCACTGTCAACGGCGGAGCAAAACCAAGCCACGGAGGCGGAGTAAAAGCAGGCCAGTCTGGGCGCGGCAGAGGCCGCTCGCGAAGCGCGCTTTTCCCT
>NZ_JAVDPZ010000047.1:0-22616 GCF_031453995.1 Nitrobacter vulgaris
CCTCGGTGGCCGCAATGCTCGGACTTGGCTGGGGCGCATTGTACGTCCGCAGACTGAGAGCGCGGAGGGGCGCTCACGCTTGAAATAGAGAAAGCAGGATGCGCTTTTCCATCCACACGCTCGGCACACGCGGCGACACGCAGCCCTCCACACGCTCGGCACACGCGGCGACACGCAGCCCTATCTCGCGCTGTCCCGCGGGCTCAGAGCGCACGGGCACGAGGTGTTGATCGTCGCACCCGCCCAGTTCGCCGAGATGGCGGCGGCCGAGGCCGTTGCTTTCGCGCCGCTCCCGGCCGAGGTCCTCGCAGTGCTCGACTCGCCCGAAGCGAAAAAAGTGATCGGCAGCGCCGGTACTGGTTTCGGTGCGGGCTTCAAGCTCCTGAAATCGCGAGATCGGCCAGCGGCTGCTCGATGCCGAATGGAAAGCGGCCCGCGATTTCGCACCAGACGCCATCCTGTTTCATCCCAAGGCGCTCGGCGCTCCGCACATCGCAGCGAAGCTCGGCGTTCCACTTTTCCTCGCGTCACCGCTGCCAGGCTTCACGCCGACATCGACCTTTCCGACGCCGGTGCTGCCCTTTCCCTCGCTCGGCCCGCTCAACCAGGCGAGCCATGCGCTGATGATCCACGGCGGCAGTGTCATGTTCGGCAGAACGGTCCGCACATGGCGGGTGCAGGCACTTGGATTGCCGGCTCGCGGGATGGCCGCGCCTCTTGCCGGCACACTCTACGGTTCTAGCCCGCACGTGCTGCCGAAGCCGCGCGACTCGAACGCAGATGTTGCGGTGACTGGCTACTGGTTCCTCGATACGCCGGACTGGAGTCCCGACGGCGAGCTTGCCGCTTTCCTTGCAGCGGGTGAGCCGCCGATCTATGTCGGTTTCGGCAGCATGCCCGGCGTTGATCGCAGCGGCTGACAGGCCTCGTGGTTGAAGGCCTAAGGCGCTCCGGCAAGCGCGGCCTGCTCGCGACGGTGAGCCGTTCGTCGCGATCATAATCGAGCGGTAGTCCCTGATCCCTGGAAACTCGCATAAAGTCCTTCACGGCCTTTGCGGAATGGCGTTTGGCGCCGCCTGAACCATTCACTCACGCTCAATTTAGGACTCCCATCTGTCGGCGCGAGCATTACATTTCCCGCGTCGCATGTGGAGTGTCCGCGACGAACCGAACTCCGAAAGACCTGGCCGATCGGATGGCGGCAGCGGCAGTGACTATGCGCCTGGCTTATCCATTAGGTCTTTCAGGATAGGGTCGCTCTTGATCTTGCCGAGGTAGGGCCTGCGCCTGCCGCTAAGCAAGCCACCCGACGTGACCTTGCCGTCTGGAATGGCGTGGAGAAAAATTTGGCAGATATTCATGCCGGGCCGAATTTTGATCGGGACTTCGCCGAAGTTTGTTAGTTCAAGAGTGAGGCAACCATTGAAGCCAGGATGAATACCGGCGGCGGTCTCGATGATCAATCCACGTCTTGCCCAAGTGGATTTTCCGCCGACATAACCACCGAGACTAGCTGGGAATTTCATCCACTCAAGTGTGCTGGAAAGCACGAAACGGCCGGGATGAAGGACAAACTCCTTTCCGAACGGCACGAAGTAGTTCTTCGATGCCTTCGCTTCATTTTCATGCTCGGCGTGATCAAACTCAGTATCGAAGAAGGTCTGGCTCGATTAACGAAGCGAGACGAACCACCTTCCAAGCCGCAGAGTAACCGACGCTTCTCCACTCTTTTCGATCTCTTCAATTTTGAGTTCAGGGACGATGGAAAGCCCCGTCGGATTAGCTTCGCTTCCCTGCCTCAACTTTCTGGCTAGTTCCATGCAATGCGGCGGCATGTATCCCAACGGAGCCGGGTCGGTGATGCTTACGCGAGGGCGGTGACATGACCGGCGCAGCGCGATCACGCTCACGACCGCCGCCGAGGCAGACGATAATCTTTTATTAAGCATACGCGGCCACGATTATCACAGGCCGCGACGGCACCGGATTCTTGAGCCGACAGTTACATCGAAAGGTCGGCGGCGTCACGCCCGCCGGCCTTTTCGATTCCGATCGGACATGCGCGCGAAGGGAGCCGGATATGCAGACGTTCGAAACAACCCAACCATCTGAAGCAAGACGTTGTCGGGCTGCCCAGTTCAGGGGAATACCAACGCGAATGAGCCTGTCGGGTGTGTCCGTGACTGGCCTTGTCTACTCCGTCCGGGAAGATGCGCTGAGCGAGCCCAAGAAGTGGATCATCAAGATCGTACTGCCAAAGGATTGCCGCCGCAGGGCAAGCTGAGCCTTAGCGAAGAGGACGCCTCCGCCCGGCTCCCCACCGGCGGGATTGTGCCTTACTTCCCGCCACTGCTTAGGGTTGTATTCACGTTTCAACGTTTTGGGAACGACCAACAGGCTACAGGAACTGTGAAGTGGTTTAACCAGCAAAAAGGCTATGGCTTCATCCAGCCGGAAACCGGCGGCAAAGACGTGTTTGTCCATATCTCCGCCGTGGAGAAGGCCGGGTTCAACGGCTTGGCAGAGGGCGCCAAGGTGTCTTACGAGATCGTCGCGAACCGCGGCAAAGAAAGCGCGGAGAATCTGCGCCTAGGCTAGCGAGCTGGGTGTAGGGCTCGCTCGCGATGTGGATGGCCCGGGCAACGCTTCGGGCCATTTGCTTTTCCGCCGGCGCGCTTGCCTGCAAGCTCAACCCCGCTCCGGCGGGTTTTCTGTTCCGGGAGCTACAGCTCTTTCGACCTTGCTCATCGATCGATATCGGCCGTCTCTTCGGCCTGACTTGGGCACCTGCGACCGACGTCACTTATCGACGTTTACGATCGCGCCGGTGCGCGCATCAACATCGACTTCCATATAGCTTCCGGCAACGTCATAGCCCTCGACCTGCCACTCGTTGCCCCATTTGTTCGTGTTTGACACGGAAACCAGCCCGATTCCGTTGGCGATATCGACTGCCGCCTGAAGCGGCAGCGGTCCAGCCTGGGTGTAGATCTCGGTCACCGGTTCCTGAACGTAGCCGACGTCGGCTGCCGACGCGGGAACGGTGAATCCGATCATGGCCAAAGCGGCGGCGGGAAACAGATTATTTCACATGATCGTTCTCCAAAGCGCGTTCAGACATTGTGGACACACCTCAGCAAAACGCATGATCGGGTCGTCGATGTGATGGAAGAACTGGTCAAGTTCACGCTGCTGACGCGCGATGTCTCGGCTTACCTCACCGACCGATATTCCGAGCGCAAGGAAAGCGGTGAAGCCCTGATGCGGCGGGTGAACCTCTCGGCGGCGTCCTCTTGAGATTGAATGCAACGACTTGAAATGAGCCAAAAAGCCACCCGACACGCGATCTGTCGTTCCGCGACTCTTCACGAAAGGGTCATTTTCCCCACCTTCCCCGAACGCGAAGCCTGTGCCATTTTCCGATCATGAGGGTAGGCATCTGGCTCCGCAGGTTGCTCCCGATCCTTGCGATCGTGGGGCTTATTGCTGTACCGTTCACCGCATCGGTGAGCGGAGCCGTGGTGGCGGCCGCCTCTGATATGTCCATAGCGTCAATGCCGGACGATATGCCCTGCTGCCCGCATGAGAAGCCGGTAGTCCCGGATTGCCAGAAGTCCTGCCCGTTGATGGCGACCTGTATGGCCAAGTGTTTCTCGGTCACGCCGACGCTTTCGAGTCTTGCCTTCATCTTTTGGGATCAAAGCGATTCCCTTTCTCCAGGCAACGACGTCGTGCGCGATGCGCTTGTGGTAGAACCTCCAGCTCGACCTCCAAGAACCTAGAACATCGCCGGCACTTCGGTGCCGGTTCGCGCCGCCCAAGCGTATGCTCGGGCGGTCGAAAGCGCGTGGCCATAGGCCGCGCAACGCCGGGCCATGCGCACGGTGCTTCGATGAATCTGGGATTTTCAAACTATGACGACTTCTTCTATGAAACGCGCCGCTGCGGCGGTGCTCGCGGCCGCACTTTCTGTGACGGCTTTTTCGGCAGCTAAAGCCGACATCACGGACTATGAATTTCGACTCGTTCAAACTGAGATCAAGCAGGGTAACGGCGCCATCGTCGCTGTCCGGCTCATCGACAAGCAATCCGGCAAAGCAGTTCCGGACGCTGTCATCTTTGCGACCCGGATCGACATGGCGCCCGACGGCATGGAGACGATGGCGGCGCCGATCGAGGCTCTGCCATCGACCGAGCCGGGTGTCTATCGCTTCAAGACCAACCTGACGATGGCTGGTGGCTGGCGGCTTTCGCTCGGCGCCAAGATCCAGGGTGAGACCGGAACGCTCCAGAACAAACTGGTCCTGAAAGCGACGCCATGAAACGGCTCGCTCTTATTGGCCTCGCCCTCGCCGCTATTTTAGCGGCGGGGGCCGGAGGCTATTGGGCGGGTGTTCGGAATCCTCCGGTCACCGGCCTCACAAAATGGTTTCGTGTCGAGGCAACCTTGGCGGCGTCGACGCCAGCCGGCACGGGAGCGGTGATTTACTATCAGGACCCTGACGGTAAGCCAGCTTACTCGGCAACACCGCGCAAAACCGCAGACGGCCGTGCTTTCCGCGCCGTTCGCGCCAGCGAGGATGTGAGCTTCGAAGAGAAGCAGCCGACGACAGCCGAGGCGACTGAGCAGGCCGGCACGCAGCGCATCCTCTACTACCGCAACCCGATGGGCCTGCCTGACACCTCACCTGTGCCAAAGAAAGACTCGATGGGGATGGACTATATCCCCGTCTACGAGGGAAAGGACGACGGTAGCTCAGTCGTGCAGGTGTCGCTCGGCAAATTGCAGCGGACTGGCGTGCGATCCGAATTGGTCAAGCGGCGGACAGTCGGAAGGCTGGTACGCGTACCGGGAATGGTCCAACTCGACGAGCGGCGCGTTTCGGTGGTCGCAACCCGGAGCGATGCCTTCGTCAACGAGGTGGCGAACGTCACGACGGGAGACCGGGTCACGAAAGGCCAGATACTGGTCCGACTCTACTCTCCTGACATCGCTGCCGCGGGTGCGCTGTTTCTCAGCGATCTCAATATTAGCGGTCGCGACGGCGCTATCGGCGGTGCTCGCCAGCGCCTGGAAAATCTGGGAGTACCACCCGAGGCCATCGCCGAGATCGAGCGTACCCGCAAGGTGCCGCTATCGATCACATGGCGTGCGGCGCGCGACGGCGTCGTGCTCGAACGCAATGTCGTTGAGGGCATGAAGGTAGCATCAGGCGATGTGCTGTTCCGCCTAGCGGATATCTCGACCGTCTGGGTGTTGGCGGACGTGCCGGAGTTCGATCTTGCGGCCGTTCGGATTGATGCGCCGGTAACGATACGAATCCGAAGCCTACCGGGCCGCACATTCGAGGGGCGTGTGTCTCTGATCTATCCGCAGGTTAGTGAAACGACGCGAGCCACGCGGGTGCGGATCGAAATTGTCAATCCCAGCGGGGTTTTATTCCCCAATATGTATGCCGAAGTGGAGATCTGCACCGGCAATGCCGCGCCCGTGGTGGCCGTTCCGGACAGCGCGGTGATCGACACCGGCACACGACAGGTCGTGATCATAGATCGTGGAGACGGCCGGTTCGAACCGCACGATGTGAAGATCGGCTTGCGTGGCGAAGGGCTCACCGAAATCCGCGAGGGGATTGCGGAGGGTGACCGTGTCGTTGTCGAGGCGAACTTCCTGATTGACGCCGAGAGCAATCTAAAGGCGGCGCTCCGCGGCCTGACCCCGCCGGAGGCCCGGCCATGATCGCCCAACTCATTGGCTGGTCGGCCCGCAACCTTGTGCTCGTATTCGTCGGCACGATCTTCGCCGTTGCCGCTGGGCTCTATGCGCTGAAGACGCTGCCGCTCGACGCCATCCCCGACCTCTCGGACGTGCAGGTGATCGTCTACACCAACTATCCCGGCCAGGCGCCGCAAGTGGTCGAGGATCAGGTCACTTATCCGCTGACGACCTCGATGCTGACGGTGCCGAAGTCAAAAGTCGTGCGTGGCTTCTCCTTCTTCGGCGTCTCCTTCGTCTATGTGATCTTCGAAGATGGCACCGATCCCTATTGGGCACGAAGCCGCGTCCTTGAATATCTCAACGCTGCCGCTCAGCGGTCGCCGGCGGGCGTGACGCCAACCCTCGGTCCGGATGCGACCGGTGTCGGCTGGGTCTACCAATACGCCGTCGTCGCGAAGGAGATGACGCTCGCCGAGCTGCGCTCTCTGCAGGACTGGGTGATCCGCTTCGGGGCCTCCAAGGCGGATGGCGTCGCGGAAGTCGCCAGCGTCGGCGGCTTCGTGAAGCAATATTCGATCGTGGTCGATCCCAACAGACTGCGGGCGTTGGGCATCCCACTCGACCGCGTGCGCGAGGCCGTCAAGGCCAGCAACGCCGATGTCGGCGGTCGCACCGTCGAGCTCTCCGAGTTCGAATTCATGGTGCGCGGTCGCGGCTATATCAGAAGCGCCGCCGACATCGAAAATGTGGTGCTGAAGACCGACCGTGGCGTGTCGCTGCGCGTGAGAGACGTTGCCCGCGTCGAAATCGGGCCGGGCGAACGGCGCGGTATCACTGAACTCAACGGCGAAAGCGAAGTCGCGAGCGGCATCGTCCTGCAACGCTTCGGTGCCAACGCGCTGACCGTGATCGAGAACGTCAAGGCGCGACTTGCCGAGATTGCGTCGAGCCTGCCCGAGGGCGCCGAGATCGTGCCGGTCTACGACCGTTCCGAACTGATCGGCCGGGCGATCGAGACCCTGAAGGGCACGCTGATCGAGGAGAGCATCATTGTCGCGCTGGTCTGCGTGGTGTTCCTGCTGCATTTGCGCAGCGCGCTGGTCGCCATCCTGATGCTGCCGGTCGGCATCCTCATCGCCTTCGCGGCGATGAAGGCGATTGGGCTTGGCTCCAACATCATGAGTCTCGGTGGCATCGCCATCGCCGTCGGCGCCATGATCGATGCCGCCATCGTGATGATCGAAAACGCTCACAAGCATTTGGAGCGCGCACCGCCCGACAAGCCGCGCGTCGAAATCCTGATCGAGGCGGCGAGCCAGGTCGGTCCGGCGCTGTTCTTCAGCCTGCTCGTTATCACCGTCTCCTTCCTGCCGATCTTCACGCTGGAGTCGCAGGAGGGCCGGATGTTCGGTCCGCTCGCCTTCACAAAGACCTTCGCGATGGCGGCCGCGGCGTTGCTGTCGGTGACACTGGTGCCGGCGTTGATGGTGGTCTTCGTGCGCGGGCGGATTATCCCGGAGCACCGGAACCCAATCAACCGTTTCCTGATCTGGGTCTACCGGCCAGTCATCCGCGGAGTCCTGAAGGCGAAGACGCTCACCATCCTCGTCGCGCTCATTGTCCTCGGAGTGACTGTCTGGCCGGCACGACAACTCGGTTCGGAGTTCATGCCGAGCCTCGACGAGGGGGCACTGATGTACATGCCGACGACCTTACCAGGGATTTCCGTGACCAAGGCGGCTGAGCTTCTGCAAGTGCAGGACCGGATCATCAAGAGCTTCCCGGAGGTGGCTTCGGTCTATGGTAAGGCGGGACGTGCGCTCACCGCCACCGATCCGGCGCCGATGGAGATGTTCGAGACCATCATCAATCTGAAGCCGAAGAGCGAATGGCCGCTCGGTATCACCATCGACAGCCTGAAGACCGAAATGGATAGAGCATTGCAATTTCCCGGCGTCTCCAATGCCTGGACCATGCCGATCCGCGCTCGCATCGATATGCTTGCGACCGGCATTCGCACGCCAGTCGGTGTCAAAGTGTTCGGAACGGATCTCGCTCAGATGGAGCAGACGGCTCGTGAGATCGAGCGGGTGCTGCGATCGCTGCCGGGCACATCGAGCGCTTATGCCGAGCGGGTGATCGGCGGCTACTACCTTGACATCGTGCCGGATCGCGACGCGCTTGGTCGCTATGGCTTGGCCATTGGCGACGTCCAGGCCGTGATCGCAAGCGCGCTCGGGGCCGAGACGGTGACCACTACCGTTGAGGGCCGCGAACGCTATGCCGTCACCATCCGCTATCCGCGCGCTTTCAGGAGTGACCCACAATCGATCGCTCGTGACGTGCAGGTGCCGTTGCCGGGAGGTGGAACGGTGCCGCTCGGCGAGGTCGCCAAGGTCGAGCTGACCCGCGGCGCCACCTCGATCCGCACCGAGAACGGTCAGCTCGCGGTCTACGTCTTCGTTGATATCGCCGGCCGCGATCTCGGCGGCTATGTCGCCGCGGCACAGAAAGCGGTCGCGACCGAGGTCAAGCTGCCACCCGGTACCTATGTCTCGTGGAGCGGCCAGTTTGAGTATCTTCAACGCGCAGAAGCGCGGTTGAAGATCGTCGTGCCGGTGACACTGCTGGTCATTTTCCTGTTGCTCTACCTCAACTTCCGGGCGCTGACCGAGACGCTCATTGTCATGCTGTCGCTGCCATTCGCGCTGGTGGGCGGCATCTGGTTGATGTGGTGGCTCGGCTTCAACATGTCGGTCGCCGTGGCGGTCGGCTTCATCGCGCTTGCCGGCGTCGCCGCCGAGACCGGCGTCATCATGCTGATCTATCTCGAACAGGCGATGGCGGAACTAAAGGTTGAGCGGGAGGCGGAAGGACGGCCCTTCACCCGAACAGATCTCTACGAAGCGATCATGCTCGGCGCCGTCGAACGTGTCCGGCCGAAGATGATGACCGTCATCGCCATCACAGCCGGCCTCGTCCCGATCCTGTGGAGCACCGGCACCGGTTCGGAAGTGATGCAGCGCATCGCAGTGCCGATGATCGGCGGCATGGTCTCCTCGACCGTGCTCACGCTGCTCGTAATCCCCGCCGTCTATGCGCTGATCAAGGGGTGGCGGCTGCCGCGGAGCATGGCCTCAGAGGAGACAGCGATCGAACAGGGGCTAGCGGGTCTCAAGGCAGCCGCCGAATGAGAGGAAATTCCAATGATGCACGACATGATGGGAGCCATGGGATGGCATGGCTCTCGCCGGTCTGCTCGGCATCCTTGTTCTGGCGCCAGTGATTGCCGCTCTCGCGAAATACGTCTCCTTCCGATGAAGTGCATTATGCGCAACTTCGGTTGGACGGCGGGCGCTGATGATCGGCGCCTTGCAGGCAACCGCCATGCTCACGCTACCGCGACACTCATGGGCGGCCGAGACACCGCCCAAGATGATCGTGACCCACGATCCGAACTGCGGTTGTTGTGGCGGCTGGGTTGCTCATGTTACCGGTTGCCGAATTGGTCGCGTTATCGCGCGCGACGCTCGCCAATATCTGGCAGAACATCACGCTCGCCCTCGGCCTGAAGAGCGTTTTTCTCGTCACCACGCTTTTCGGGGCAACACCGCTCTGGATGGCGATCCTGGCCGACACTGGTGCGACCGTTTTGGTGACCACAAACGCCTTACGGCTGCTACGCTTCGAATTCAAAGCGTGCGCAGGACCATGGCAGTTCGACTATGTTGTCGGTGCCGCCGCAGCTTTGCGCACAGCAGAAGCTTCAAACGAATGGTATGTGCGGCAATCAGCAGTGATTGGGTTGCGGCGATCAGGATGTCCTGTTTCCGCCTCACATTCCGATCCGGCTCATGGGGCCGGCCTCCAGGTGTGTTTCGGCGTGGAATAAGGGCTCTGACGCGATCTTGGTGCAGCTCCGTTTATTCCGCACCGACGAGCCTTGCTTGAAGCAGATCGATTTTTCCGCGGCCATACATTTGACGTTTGACGAGCTTGACGCGTGTGATTTGGCCTTCAGTTTGTCCGTTCGACCAGGATGAGGTGATCGCCGCCTGGACCGCCACTTCATCATTCGTTACGCCGCGGGCGAACGAAGCGACAAGGCTGGCACGAGCGCGCTCAATCCAGGGCAACAGTTCGGCGCTGGCGCTACGCCGGATCATCATGGAATTCGGCAATGATCTCGCGTGCCTCGACCAGGGTTGGTATACTGCAGCCACTCGGCCGCGGTGAGTAGCTTGGGATTGATGGTTGCCACCGATTGCACAGCGGATCTGGCGCATCGATTTGCGGACGGCGTCCAGAAAGGCCCGATTGGCGTTCTCCATCAGATGCCAACGATCAGCGACCTGTACGGCGCACGGCAGCGCCTTTGCGGCAGCTTCGCCATATCCTCCCCCGCGGGCTCGAGCGACGACCGCGATCGTGGGATGAGCAGAGAGCCACGCTTGAGCGGTTGCGGGCTCACGGTCCGGCAACAGCCGTGACTACCCTGCGCCTTTCCAAGTCGCAGTCGATGCTGCCGTATCGGTGATTACGCCGCCAGGCCCAATCATCAATACCGACAACTCGCAGCGGCTTCAGCGCTGTATTTGGACGAGGGTCGTGTGCCGAATTGTGGCAAGGACATTGTCCCCTTTTTGGTCTTTAACCCAGTCCGAGACGGACCTGCGGCGTAGGCGCAAATGCTCAATACGCGACAACACCCTCGGCCGCGCGAGCTTGTGTAGTCTCATCAAGCTCGCCCGGATCGAGCTTCAGAAGCAGGATCTCGTTAAGCCGTGAGCCATTGCCGGATCACGGGCATCTTCTGCTCCCATAGCAAAAGTGACCAAGCTTTAGATCACCCGGGCTTGATCACCGGCCTTCCTGCTCGCCTTTTTGAGGTCGCTCATCGCTGCCCGGCAGCTCCTCAGCAAGAACAGATTTCGTCCATGCGCGCCATCTGCTGGAGGTGCGCATGAACAATCGCGGCAACAATAGATTGGGAAAATGGCTCGAAGGCCGTTCTACGGCTCGGCGCCGGATGCGCGACAAAACACATTTCCACAGCAACGGCTCTGGTTTGTAATGATTCTACGGTCGAATCCTTATCTGCACACGAAGGATGCTGTAGAGGATACATTTTTGAGTGTGTGATCAAACTTGGGACGACGATGAATCCTTTGACGAAAAAACTTTACTGGGCCGTTTGTTGCAGCGCAGTGAGTTACCTCCCATTGTCCTTTCAGTTAGCAGAGGACGCGTACGCACAAGAAGCCACTTCCTTACCAGCCGTGACGGTCACCGCACCCAAGGCCAGAAACAAGAAACCGCGCACTGCTGCCCGTCGCGCTGCCGCTCCGGTGCGATCGAGTGTTGCTCAGCGCGTTGCCGCTCCGGTGAGATCGCCGGCTGTCCCGTACCTCACGCCTTCGACCGGCACGATCGGTCAGCCGCCGGCTCCCTATGCCGGCGGTCAGGTCGGGACCACCACACGCGTCGGCATGTTAGGCAATCGCAATGTCTTCGATACGCCGTTCAACACGACGGGCTACACGAGCAAGCTTATCCGCGACCAGCAAGCCAACACCATCAGCGATGTCGCCGACAACGATCCCTCGGTGCGCACAAACTCCCCACGCTATAGCGGAATCGATGGGTTTTTGATCCGCGGCTTCCCGGTATTTGCGAGCGACTTCGCGTTCGACGGCCTTTACGGCATCACCGATACGCGCCGTCCTGCCCTAGAGCCTATCGAGCGTGTGGAGATCCTGAAGGGGGCAAGCGCCTTGCTGTATGGGATTTCGCCGTTCGGAAACGTCGGCGGAACGGTCAACCTCATTCCGAAGCGTGCCACCGACGATCCGATCACGCGATTGACGACGGGCTTCGTGTCCAACGGAAATGTTGGAACGGCCGTCGATTTCGGCCGGCGCTTTGGCGACCACAAAGAGTGGGGCGTTCGCCTCAATGGTGCCTATCGCGATGGCCAGACACCGATCGCCTTCCAGACGGATGGATTCGGCGTCGGCGCGGCGGCTCTCGACTACCGTGGCGAACGGTTCCGGGCTACGGTCGATGTCGGTTTCCAAAAGCAGAACCTGAAGGCGCCAACACGCGTGCGGCAAGTGAACCAGGGCTTTCCCATCCCGGATTCACCCTCACTCTCGATCAACCAGCAGCAGCCCTGGGAATACTATAAATCGAACCATCAATACGCTGCGCTACGCGCCGAGTATGATCTCGATGATTTCTGGACGCTGTATGGGGCGTACGGTCACAGCAAATCTGATGAGACTTTCTTCGGTGGAACTCTGAGACTCACGAACGCACTGGGCAGGTTCACGTCACAACCGGCCCTCACCGTACAGGATGCCGATCGCGAAACCGGAGAGGTTGGGGTGCGCGGCCGTTTCGCTACCGGAGCGGTGAAGCATTCTACTGTGATTTCGGCGACCGGGCTGTGGCAAGACAGCGGAACTGCCACTACCAATGTCGGACCATTGATCACGTCGAACCTCTATAACCCGGTTTATGTGGCTCCGCGTAGCGCGACGGGCCTGTCGCACGATGCGCCACTTGCTTCGCGGCGGATCAATCAAAGCGTCGCAATCGCGGATACGATGTCGGTTCTCGATGATCGCGTGCTTCTCACCGTGGGCGGGCGCTGGCAGGGGATCGATGTCGCCAACTTCAACAGGACCGGTGCCGTGACCTCACGCCCGCAGAACGAGGCGATCACCCCTGCCGTGGCTCTCGTGGTAAAGCCAATCAACAACCTGTCGCTTTACGGCAACTACATCGAAGGCCTAACGTCGGGTGGAATAGCGCCAGTCGGGACCGCCAATGTCGGCCAGGTCTTTCCTGCGATTGTGGCCAAGCAGATTGAAGTCGGCGCCAAATATGACTTCGGGGCTGTGGGCGTGAGTCTAGCGGCGTTTGAGATTACGCAGCCCAACGGGTTCACGAATCCGGCGACCAACATCTTTTCGGTCGACGGCGAGCAGCGTAATCGCGGATTGGAGTTCAACACCTTCGGTGAGGTCACTCCTGGGTTGCGTCTGCTCGGTGGCGTGTCCCTCATCGACGGCGTGCAGACCAAGACGGTTGGTGGCCAATTCGACGGCAGGGCCGCGGTTGGCGTTCCGGATATTCAATTCAACCTCTATGGCGAATACGATCTGCCCTTCTGGCGGACCTCGGGAGTAGCGACTCTGACCGGGAGAGTCATTTATACATCGCGGCAATTTTACGATCAGGCGAACACGCAGCAGATACCGGACTGGACCCGGGCTGACATCGGGGCACGCTACGTCACTAAAGTCGACGGCAGGCTGCTGACGTTGCGTGCGGCGGTCGAAAACGTCTTCGGATTAGACTACTGGGCAACGACGGGACGCGGCTTCCTCACCCCCGGTACACCGCGCACGTACCGAATCTCGGCGAGCATCGATTTTTGAATCGCCGTGAGGCAGTGACATTGTGAACGACCATTCGGGGGCAGCAGCAGCCTGGACTCCCACCAATTCCAGAAGGCTGCGCGTTGCACTCGTCCGGCTGCATCGTTGGCTTGGCCTGAGCCTGGGTATCCTGCTCGTGGTGATCGGTCTCACGGGCAGCTTCGTCGTCTTTTATCGCGAGATCGACGCAGCATTGAATCCGAGCCTGTACATTCCGGCCGGGCCTCAGCACCGTCTCAAGGCCGCCGAGGTCATGCGGATTGCGGCCATAGCGGATCAGGCGCCGATCCGATCCGTCATCGCTCCTGACCGGACCTGGCCGGTCTGGATCGTCATGCACTCCCACGCGACGGAGAAAGGTCAATATCCGAATCTCTGGACCACCATGATCGATCCGTCAAATGGGAGGGTGTTAGGTCGGCGCGACTACACCAACTGCTTTGCGTTCACCGTCTATCGCATGCACCACAATCTTCTGCTCTATGACTGGTGGGGTCACGAGCTTGTCGGAGCGATCGGATTCCTACTGCTTGGGATGGCTTGCTCGGGCTTGTATCTATGGTGGCGGGAGCGAGCCCGGTTCTGGCGCTCCGTCTCGATCCGCAGGCACGTGTCCGCGCAACGTCTCATGCGCGATCTGCACAATACGGCGGGCTTTTGGAGTCTACCGTTACTTGCTCTGATCGCCGTTACCGGTATCGGTATCGTGTTTCCAAGTGTCATCCGCCCATTGGTCGGCTTGGTCTCCACGGCGGACCCTGACCCGTCGCCGATCATCAAGTCTTCTCTTTCCAACGAAGCAACACGATTGTCCGCTGATGCGATGGTTCTGGCGGCGCGCACCGCCAAACCCGGCTACGAGATAGCGCAATTGACGCCGCCAAATGAGAGGCGCAACACTTGGCGAATCCTGTTGCGCCCGCCAGGCTCCGATCCAGCCCTTCGCACTCGCGGTGCCATTTGGCTCGATCCATGGACGGGCGCACTCACGCATGACCGCACGCCTGATTCCATGTCGCTGGGCGACCGCTATATGACCGGACAACTCTGGTTGCATAACGGGTCGGCCTTCGGCTTGCTCGGCCGTCTTCTAGTGTTTGCTACTGGCTTCGTGCCGCTCATTCTCTTCGTCACAAGCTTTCAGATTTGGCGGTGGAGGCGCGCGGCAAAGAACCGAACGTGCGCAATTGTCTAGAATCAACCAATCAGCCCTTCGGATAATGGACTAGATTAGGGTCTACCCTATCCGGCTATCACACTGGCCGCGATTGGACCTTCTGCACAGCAACCATACCGAAACATTGCAGGTCGGCAGAGCCGATGGAAACCGATGGCGTGTGGTTTTCGGCGGGTAGAGATCCTGCGCCCTGGCGCGGCGCACGATCTCTTGCGGCGTGACGAGGTAACCCTCTCGCGTGGCGATCACCTCCACGTCGCCGTAGCCAAGCAACAGGCAAGGCACATAGGCCAGCTTGAGTTGCAATGCGGCTTGCAACCGATGATGACCATCCATGACAGCCAAGCTGTTGCATTCCAGCACAATCGGGATGCGCCAAAGTTGCTCGCGCCGGAGCGTTTCCGCCAGGCTTGCGGCATGTTCCGGATAGTGGCACTCGTTCGGCAGGATCGCGTCGGAACGAACGAAGTGAACGGGCAGCGCACAGAGCACGGCTGGCTCCTTCCTAATCCAGATAAATCCGTTCCGGATGCGGATGACTTAAAAAGTCATGATGTGAAATGTGCCAGCCATAGGCGCCCGCCAGCAGGAAGGCGATGCAGTCGCCCGCGCGCAGGCGCTCGACCCGGACATCGCAGGCAAGCGTGTCTTTCGGCGTGCACAGTTCACCGCACAAGGTCACCGGAGTCTCATGCACAGCCGGGCGTGGGAAAGGGTATGGCCAGGCTTCGCGCGGTAACACCACGAACGGATGATTGTGCTGCCATGATGCCGGCAGCCGAAAATGGTGAGATCCGCCGCGCAGTATCGCGAAGTGCTTGCCGTGAGTGTGCTTGAGGTCGGTAACGTCGGCAAGGTAATAACCGCAGTCCGCAGTCAGAAATCGCCCGCATTCGAAGACGAGCTGGAAGCGCGGCTGGCGCGCGGCGATCAACGCCGTCAGGCCAGCGCAAAAACCTTCCCAATCGAATGAGGCCTGCGGGTCGGCATAGTTGATGCCGATGCCGCCGCCGGCGTTGAGCCAATCGAATTCCAGTTGATAGCGCCGCTGCCAAGTGCTCGTCAGATCGAAGTAATGTTCGAGCAGGGCGAGATGTGTTTGTGCGTCCAGATTGTTGGAGATGGAATGGATATGCAGGCCCTGCAGACGCACGCCGGGCAGGCCGAGCGCCAGTTCGATCAAGGCAGGTATCTGCGCCTCTTCGATGCCGAACTGGGTCGCCTGTCCTCCCATGCGCAGTGTGGCTTGCTGCGGCACGGACGCCGGATTGACCCGCAGCAGGATATCCGCCCGCTGATTGCGGCGGCGCGCGATCCAGTCCAGACGCCGCAACTGGTGCTCGCTTTCGACATGGATCAGCAGGACACCCTGATCAAGGGCGCCTTCAAGCTCGGCATCGGTCTTGCCAGGCCCGCCGAACACAACCGGCACCGCATCGTTGATCCCGCGCACGGCCTGGATTTCTCCCAGTGATGCCACTTCAAAGCCGTCGGTACGATGCAACAGCGCCCGCAGGATCGGCGCGTCGCTATTAGCCTTGATGGCGTAGAACAGCTTGCACTGCGCAGGCAGGCAACGGCGCAGCGTGTCGACGCGCTGGCGCAAATGCGCCAGATCGTAGAGGTAGGCGCACACCGGTTCGGTGCGGCCATCCAGGTAATTGCGTAAGTGTTGCAGGTTCATTGCCCGCTATCTTTCATTTGATGCCGTGCCAGATGGGCCGCCATGGCGCGGCGGCTGATGCCGCGATCATCGCCCAGGACGAACATGCGCACCTGGTCCCGATGCCAGGCCTCGCAATCCTCCGGGGCGCGCGGCAACGCGCAGAACGTCTTGCCATGCTGCAAAGCCGCCGTGCGAATGCGCGACACCGCCGCGCGCATCTCCGGGTGGCGTGTCTGCCACGGAACTCCGAGACATTGCGAGAGATCGGCGGCGCCCTCCAAAAGCACGTCCACTCCGTCGACTGCGGCAATCGCATCGGCTTGATCGATGCCTTCGGTGTCTTCGATCATCGCCACGACCAGCGTGCGCTCACGCGCGGCCTCCAAGGCGGATACCAGATCATCGCGCCCATAGCCGCTATGCCAAGTGGCGTTCAAGCCACGCTCGCCAAGCGGTGCGAAATGACAAAGCCGCACCGCGTCCCGAGCGGCCTGCTCCGAGCAAATGCGCGGAAACACGATGCCTTCGGCACCGGCGTCCAACGCCTGCGCGGCCTGATGCGGCGCCGCCACCCGGACCAGCACGGCGATCCCGGCGGCACGCGCCGCCAGCAACATGCTGGCTAACTGGTCCGGGCCGACCAGCGTATGTTCCAGATCGATCACCACGAAGTCGTAGCCGGCTGCCGCGATCAATTCGACTGAAAGCGCAGCCGGCGTAGAGCAAAATAATCCATACAATGGATGCGACGAGGCTTTCTGTTGCAGGCGCACTTTCAGAGACATGACGGCTTCCCTTCCGGCGCCAGCGGGTTCGGCGCGAGCCGAGTGCGCAAACGGATTTCCTGCCGAAAGCGGCGGCTTGCAAGTAGTTCGATCGAGACCTGCTCGGCAAAGCAATCGAACAATCGGTAGCGCGCCGCGCGTTCAGGGTGACGCGATTGATATGACTGCAGTACGTCGCGCACGATCTCCCAGAATCGCGCCTCCTTCACGTCGTAGAAACGCTGGAACAGCCACGCCAGTTCAGCCATGTTGACGAAGAACAGGGCATCGAAGGTGAAATCGCGCAGCTCGTCGGCATCGTCGGTTTCCAGGAAAGAATTCGGATTGACGCGCACATGTTCGGCCGGCGGCGCGATGAGCGCAGGTGCGGAGCCGGATAGCAGTGCCTTGGAAAACCGCACGCCGTCGTGAAAGTCCTTGAGCGCCACCCGTGCCGGCAGCCCGTCTTCGTGCAGGAGGATCATGTTCTGCGCATGCGATTCGAGTGCCGTGCCATGTTCCCAAAGCAGATGCAGCACCGGCAGCCAGGCCCGCTCAACCAAGCGCTTCAGCCATGGTTCGGGGCCATGGCGCCTGACCCACGCATCGACAAACGGCCGGCCATCGGCATCCACATGCATCAAGGCGGTCATCGGCACCGCGGCTTCGCCCAGCTGCATATGCCGGTGCACGCTTTCACGCCAAATGCACGCCAATGCCCCATATTGGCCGTGCGCCGGAGCCAGCGCGGTGAAGCTCACGCCGGCCACTTCGCGCAGCAGCACCGGACGCACCATCGGCGCCGGCCAGCACGACTGTTCCAGGGCTTGCAACCAGTCGCTGATGACCGCGGCATTTTGCACGGTGTGTGGCGCCAGCACGCGCGAGGTGGAGGTATTGACGAGGCTCATCGCCAGCTTGAGCGATAAGCCTTTCCGGTCATCCATATTACCCAGCGTACGGATGGATTGCTGCGGCAGATAGCGCTTCGTCAGCGGCCCGATGAGCAGCAGTTCGCCGCGCGCCAGCGCTTGATGGAAAGCGGGAAGAATCACTTCTTCCCACTGCCACGGATGAACCGGCAGCGGCACGTAATCGTCGGAACGCACACCGCGTTGGCTCAGTTTGTCGTGAAAGCACTGCCAGTCGGTGTCCCCCAGCAGGGTGCGCGCCGCATGTTCCCGGTCGATCGTGGCGCTGACCGAGCAACGGCTGCGGTCGCAGCGCCCGGCCAGCAACAGCGGCGTCACTGCCGACGTCATCTCCGGCGCATAGGCGCTGTTGTCATCGAGCGTAAACCCGAGACGCGATTTGTAGCTGGGGTGATAAGGGTGGCTATCGGTCAGCCGGGCTTCCACCGTGTCGTAATCGGCACCCCGCAATATCTTGTCGCCGCGCACATGCAAGGTTTGAGCATCCTTGATCTGGGTTGCCAGCAGTTCCGCAGCAAACTGGCTGAGCCGCGTTTCGTCTGCGGTCAGCCAGGGTGCGATTTCCGCCAAGAACAGTGCGGGATCACTCGCTTCTTCCGTTCCATCGTCCGCCCGGCGCAGCAGGGGCGCGGTGATGCGGACACGGCCGAAGCTGAAGCTGCGTTGCGCCTGGCATTGATAGCTGACTGCCGTGTCGCCGGCAGCGCAGCCGGGTATCGTCAGAGTTTCTCCGCGCCACACGCAATGCGGCAAAGCCTCTTCAAACAGCAAGGCTTCCAGCAGTTGGCGCAGCACGCGGCGGCTGGCCTGCCGGTAGGCCGGGCTGTCGATCAGGTTCTGATAATCGTGCGGATGCATGGCTTATCTCTGACGCAGTGGATTGGGAATCTCCACCCACGACGGACGTTCACCGCGTTGCTGGAAACTGCTGAGCATGTTGGCTTTTGCCGGCAGCATCTGCTGCGCGAGCAGCTGCAACACCAGCGGATTGCCGGTTGCGGCAATCCGGTCGGCCGTATCACGCCATAGCGCGGCTTCCGTTGTCAGGCCGGTGCGGGCCAGGCAGGCAATCACATGGCCGATATGATTGACCAACACGTAATACTGGAAACGATGCCACGCCTGCTGCTCGTCGTATAAAACGGGACTGTCGGGCTTCAGGCGATCGAGGAACGGGAAGCGCGTGCAGCTGATGCTGGTGCCCTCCATGTCGCGCGCATAACCCCGCGCCGGCCAGCCGTCCTGGAACGCCATCATCGCGTTCTGCAGATGAGCTTCCAGACTGATGCCGTATTCGGAGAATAAGCGCAGCAAGGGTAGCAGGCTCGCATCCAGGTAGCGTACCCACCAGCGTTGAACCAAGGCGGCGTCGGGCGCGTTCCGCCCTGCAGCTTGGCGTAGCAGCGTCCACAGCGGAATCTCACCCTCCGCCGGTTCCTCCAGCACTGACGCGACCACTTGCGCATGCTCTGCCTCGGTGCCTGGGATGGCTTTTCGGTACACCACCGTGCAAGCGGCGCGCAGCGCCTCGCTCGGCAGCTTCAAGCTCTGGCTGCCCAACTCCGCCAAGATGTGGAACGTCGGCTGTTCCAATACCTCTTGCGGCAATTGGGACAGCGCCAGGCTGGCATCCAGCGCCCGCTCGACATGTTCGGGCGGATTGTTGCGCACGAAGTTAGTGATGCGGATATTAAGCGATAACTTGAGGAACAGCTCCTGAGCAGGCAACCAGACCGTACGTACCGAAGACGTCGGCCAAACCACTTCTCCTAGAGGTCCGAGCGAAATCAGCGAGCGGTTTTTCACCAGCTCGGTGATCTCAGGTAGACTCAACAGATGATTGGCTTGCCATGGATGGCAGGGCAGCAGGTGATACCCGTCATCGGCCAACAGTTCCACGGCGAAACGCGCCGCCTCCGGATCGATAGGCAACTGTTCGGCATTTACCACACGTGTATCCAGCAAGTTGGTGGCGACTGCGAAGTAGTGCAAGCGAAACGAGGCTCCCAGTTCGGGAGAATAACGCTCCATATCTTCCTCGCTGAACCCTTCCGAAGCCTTGGAGGTGACATGAAAAATATGGCCGAACCGCAAGCCTTGTTCCGCCGTAACAAAAGCCGATCGACCTCCGGCGGCATGGTGCTGGTGGAAACGGCGCACCTTGTCCACGCTGTTGCGCATCAAGGTCTTCAAGCGATCACGGCATTGTTGCGCCGTCTCGGCGGGCTGGCCGCTGGCATCGGCGAGTGTGTCCACAATCCGGTCGACCAGTGGCGTCGCGTTCGTCAGGGGACACCAGTCGCCGTTGCACCCGAGCCATGCAAAAGGCGTCACGCGGTGGTAACCGATCGGGGAGAAGTAGTTCAGCGCGCCAACCAGTTGATATCCCGTCTGCGCGAACGACACGAGATACGGCATCAGTCCGGCAGCCCGCCAGCCGGTTATCTGCGCTTGCAATTCGGCTGGTCCCGCGTCAGTCGGTGCTAAGCGAGGATCGAAACAAGCGGTCTCACGGCAATACGTGTTGAGGTACTGCTCCACCAGGCGCCGCTCCAAGGGAGCGAGCCGCGGAAAATGCATTGTCATGCGACATCCTTCCCTTGGTTTTCAATCCTGCAAACAGGGTATGAGCGCTGCATGCTATTGCCGAGCACGAGTAAACCGGCCGCCATAAATAGTGCGGTGATCGGCCATACCAGGTTGGCAGGCGCAAGAAGCGGCATCAGAAGCATGACGATGAGCGGCCCCAGCATTTGGCCGACGACCATGAAACTACGGCTCAATCCAGTCACATGCCCATAAACCGCTGCCGGCAGTTGACGGCTGCAGGCCAGTAACATCGATTGCGCCAATGCGGCATAGCAGACCCCCTGAACTACCCTGAGTAAGGCGACCAGCCAGAGTTGATCGGCCTTCATCAACAATCCGATGGACAATGCGCAACCGATCGCGGCCAGCACGAAGTGGCGGCGCGGGTCGCCACGATCGTTCAGATGTCCCCACAGCGGGCTCGCCAGCATAGTTGCCAGCCAGCCCAATGCATGCAGCGCCCCGGTCTTGCTGGCAATCGCATCCGCCGCGGGGAAATGCGCTATCAAATAGAGCGGGAAGACATTGACCAGTGCAAATGCAGCGGCCTGGGTCAGGCAGGCGGCCAACATCCAATTGCGCAAATCGGCGCGGGCAAGCACGGTTTGCAAGCCGGCGAACTGTGGAAGGTTTTTATCCGGCGCCGACTTGGGCGGCTCTCTGAGCTGGCTCCATAGCACGCCGCCCGCAATGCCCGTAAGCAGCGCGCTCGCTATCAAAAGTGGCTTCAGCGACCATTGGTCCAGCATCATGCCACCCAGCACCGGACCCGCCAGCGCGCCGCAAGCAATCGCGCTTTCCTGCAAGCCCAGCGAGCGTCCACGCGACGCGTCGCTGCTGGCATGGCCGACGAAGGCGGTCAACACGACGCCAATGGTGCTCATGCCTTGCAGCAGACGGCCCAACATGAAGCTCAACACGCTTGTGCTCAGCGCCATCAGCAGCATGCTTGCGATGAACACCGCCAGCGACACCAGCAGCATGCGCCGATAGCCGAAGCGGTCACACCACTGACCGGCAAGAGGCGCGAAGCACAAAGTGCCGAGCCCCGGTGCGGCCAACGCGAGACTGCTCCAGCGTGCGGCTCCAAGCGTATCAATGCCGGTAAGCGTCGCCATATACAGAGGTAGGATAGGCACCAACACCATCAGCCCGAGCGTCGTCACGGCTTGGCATGCCAGCAACAGGACAAGGTTGCGGGAACATGATGTTACGCCAGACATTTATTACATTCGACAGGTAATAACGGGTTGCTCAATCGTCCCATCGCGCTGGGCATGCCGGTGCCGAAGCTCGCTCGGCCGAGCAGCGGTGCCAGTACCTGCTTGAACGGCCAATCAGGTTCATCCAGCAACAGGCTCCTGGTCTCATTGGCGAAGTCGTTCGGCAGCGGCACACGCGCCAGGCAGTCTTCCAACACCGTGCGCACGATATGCCAGCCATGCGACTCTTCCCGGCGGTAGCGCTCCGCAAGCGCGGCCAGGATGGCATACAGGTTGACCTCGATGGCGAGGGTTTGCAGATACGCCAGCAACTCGCGCGGCGTATTCAGTTCGAGCGTGTTCGGCGTACTGCGATCAATCACATAGTCCGGCACCGCTATACCCTGGGCCCGCATTAGCGGCGAGCAGATGCGCAAGGTGTCGTGGTCGCGCAGGACCAACGCGGCGATGCGCTGCCCTTGAAATGCCAGCACCACATTCTGTCCGTGCAACTCCGGCATGACACCGTACGCAAAGCAGCGCAGGCCCAATTCCAACAAGGCGCGGGCGATATCGGCGAACAATGCCCACACCTTGCTCTCCGGTCCGGCACGACCGATCAGATGGTCGAAAGCCGGCAGCGTTCCTCCGGCGCTCGTCGCCGGCAATGCCGCCATCGGAATGAACGTCGCACCAGCCACCGTCGGGTAGCGGCGGATCATACACGCCAGTTCTCCTGGCTCTGCCTGCAATGCATCGCGCTGGCGCAACACGCACCAATCATTCTCGTCGCACAACCGCAACAGCGCCGCCAGCCAATCATCCCGCTGTTTCAGGCGCTCAAGGCAAGCACTGGCGAGCATGCCGTTATGTAGATAGCGCGGTGGCAGCGTGCGCACCGCTCCCAACGCATTGACGGAAAGCGCAAGCTTAAGATGTAAGCTGGGGCGACCGATGACGGCAAGGGAGCGCAGCGAGGCGGTCGGCATAACTAATCCCGGCCCCGTGCCCAAGTCGATGCAGTCTGCTAGTGGATGGAATCTAACACTTGGTGCCCGCGTCTGACGGCTCGGATAATTTTGTTGGGATCGGCAGTCCATGTGAAGGGCTTCGGTTCGGCGT
>NZ_JAVDPZ010000048.1:0-22584 GCF_031453995.1 Nitrobacter vulgaris
GCAGCTCACTCGCGAGAGGCCGGATACATTTACGCAAACTGCGCCCGACAGAAATCCAAATCCCTTGCAACGCCGGGGCGGACCATACATTTTTTAACAAGTGGGACCTTGAAAAGATCACACGAGAGGAGTTGACTGAATAGACGATGACCCGGTCCGGCGGCATGGCGTTAAATGAGGAAATCGGAAGTCGGCTTTGCCGACTGCCGTTCGTTTTGCTGCTCACCGTCGGCCTGTTGTTTTCGCTGGTTCACTGTGCCGGATGTGGTCCGACGTTTTCCAAAGCCGATTCCGCGGTCGTGATGACGAGCGCCAACCCGGACTCTTCGCCGGATACGCCAGAACAACAGTTGCCGTGCCACAGCGGGCACTGCTTCTCCCACGTTACCGCCCAGCATGCGACGGTAGCGATGACCCCGGCGGATCCCGTCGTGCGCCTGGTGGCGTCCGGTCGGGAGCAATTCCCTGCCGCGCTTGCCGGCCTTCCTCTGTTCAAACCACCCCGCGCCTAACCTCCCAGGCGGCCGTCTAGGCCCCGTTGGCACGTCCCGTTGCGCAGGCAATGCGACGGCTTGCGTGCATTCAGGGAACGGTTTGGCGAAATCACGAGCGATCGAGGCTCGTTCACGGGATATTGGTAATGGTCCGGATTTGGTTGCTCGCGGCTGTGCTTGTGCTCGGCGCGGCATTTCCCCTCGCGGCGCACGGCGAAAAGCCGGGCGGGGAAAAACACGATGAACTCGTGGTTACGGTCAGCGAGAAGCAGGTGGATGCCGGCAAGTTCGCCGTCAGCGAAGTGCAAGGCGGCATGCTGGGCAAACGCCTTGCAGTGCCTGGCTCCATCGTGCCCAGCGGCGACCACATCGCGCGGGTCGCGGTTCGGCTGCTCGGCACAGTGGCGGAGCTGCGCAAGCGGCTGGGTGATACCGTGCGGGCGGGCGAAGTTGTCGCCGTGATCGAAAGCCGCGAGGTGGCCGACGCCAAGAGCGAATACCTGGCCGCGCGGTTGGTGTTCGATCTGCAGCAAACCTTGTTCAATCGTTCGACCAGGTTGTTTGAAGGCAAGATTCTCAGCGAAAACGATTTCCTGCGGGCTCGTACCACGTTTGAAGATGCTCGCGTTAAAATCGAGATCGCCCGCCAAAAGCTCTTCGCGCTCAGCTTGACTGCTGAACAAATTGAAGCCCTGCCTCAACAGCCCGTCGAGACGCTGCGACTACAGGAGCTGAGGGCGCCGATTGCCGGACGTATTGCGGAACGCCGTGTCGAGCTTGGGTCGCTGGTTGGCCGCGAAGGCCAGGAGAGCGAGCTGTACGTCATCGTCAATCTGGACGTCGTTTGGGCCGAGCTTGCGGTTCCGTCTTCTGACTTGGCGAGCGTCCACGAAGGCCAGAAAATCAACATCGCGGCCGGTACCGGAGGTGAGCCATCCCCGGCGACCATCATGTTCGTCAGCCCGCTACTCGATAAGGACACGCGCGCCGCCCGCGTGGTCGCCTCGGTCGACAACACCGCACTTAAATGGCGGCCGGGCTCTTTCATCACCGCCGAGATTCCGATGGATGTAACATCAGCAGCTGTAACGGTGCCGAAAACAGCTCTGCAATCCTTCAAAGGCGACACTGTCGTGTTCGTCCGCACGGCTAAAGGTTTTGAGGCGCGCAAGGTGTCCATTGGCCGGCAGGACGGGCGCCTGGCCGAGGTAACTGCCGGCCTGTCGGCCGGGGAGTGCATCGCCGTCGCCAACACCTTCACCCTCAGGGCTGACCTCGGCAAGGCCGAGGCCGAGCATGAAGACTAGGGGGTGACCATGATCAGCCGCATTCTCGCGCTATCGATTCAGTACCGGTGGGTTGTGGTGTTCCTCAGCGTGGGTGCCGTGGCGTTGGGCCTGTGGTCGTTAATCCGGCTTCCCATCGATGCCGTCCCCGACATCACCAACAAGCAGGTTCAGGTCAACACCACGGCGTTCGCGTTGTCGCCGGTCGAAATCGAAAAACAGGTGACGTTTCGCATCGAGACCGCGCTTGCCGGCATACCCGGCCTGGAAAGCACCCGTTCAATTTCGCGCAATGGCTTCTCCCAGGTAACAGCCGTTTTCACGGAAAAAACGGACATCTATTTCGCGCGCCAGCAAGTCGGCGAACGTTTGCTGGAATTGCGTCCGAACCTGCCGCCCGGTGTCGATCCGAAGATGGGGCCTATCTCCACCGGCCTGGGTGAAATCTACATGTGGTCGATCGGCTTTGCTCCCACATCGCCCGATGCCGGTGCTTACGTCACGCCAGAAGGCGAGCGACTCAACACGGACGTGGAGCGCGCCGCGTATTTGCGTACCGTGCAGGATTGGATGGTTCGGCCGCAGATCAAGAGCGTGGTGGGCGTAGCCGGCGTCGATTCCATCGGCGGCTATGTGAAGCAATACCACGTCCGACCTGATCCCTTGAAGTTGACCTCGCTGGGCCTGTCCTTCGGTGACGTCGCTCGCGCCATTGAAGCCAATAACGTCAGCCGCGGCGCCAGCGTCATCGAGCGCAACGGCGAAGGGATCGCCGTGCGTACCGGTGGAAGACTCGAAAATCTCAGGGACATTGGCGATGTTGTTATCAGCACGCGAGGTTCGGTACCGGTACGTGTCCGCGACGTTGCTCAAGTGGCGATTGGCGGTGAAATCCGCACTGGCAGCGCCAGCGAGAACGGCCACGAGGTCGTTGTCGGCACGGCGCTCCTGCTGATTGGCAGCAATAGCCGCACCGTGGCGGCAGCTGTCGACGCCAAGATCGACCAGGTACGCCGCACCCTGCCGGCCGGCATTGAACTCAAAACAGCGCTCGACCGTACTCAGCTTGTGGACGCCACGGTGAGGACAGTCGCCACCAACCTCGTTGAAGGCGCTCTTCTGGTGATCCTCGTGCTGTTCGTGCTGCTCGGGAACTTCCGCGCGGCGCTCATCACCGCCCTTGTCATCCCCGTCGCCATGTTAATGACGGCAGCCGGCATGTTGCAGGGGGGCATCAGCGCTAACCTGATGAGTCTCGGCGCACTGGATTTCGGTCTGATTGTCGATGGCGCGGTCATCATCGTCGAAAACACACTGCGGCACCTCGCCGAACGCCAGGCCACCTCAGACCGCGCGCTCTCTCTTTCGGAGCGTCTGGAAACCGTGCGTGGCGCCGCAGAGGAAATGATCGGCCCTACTGTGTACGGCCAAGCAATCATCATCCTGGTCTATGTACCGTTGCTGACCTTCAGCGGGATCGAGGGTAAGATGTTTGAGCCGATGGCGCTGACCGTCATCCTCGCTTTGGCCGCAGCGTTCGTCCTGTCGCTGACCTTCGTGCCGGCGCTGATTGCCATATTCATTACGGGTCGTGTCGTCGAAGGCGACAATGGCATCGTTCGGCGGTTGAAAAAATCCTACGCACCTTTGCTGATGCGCACGATCAAACATCCGCTGCCGGTGATGGTAGGTGCGGCCCTCATGTTCGCCGCCGCGGTGCTGGTGTTCGTCCACCTGGGCCAGGTGTTCATCCCGACGCTGGACGAAAAAAACATCGCCATGCACGCACTGCGTATTCCAAGCACCAGCCTGGCGCAATCGCAGGCCATGCAAATCGAGATTGAAAAGACGGTTAGCGCATTGCCGGAGGTCGCCTTTGTTTTTTCGAAGACCGGCACGGCCGAAATTGCAACGGACCCGATGCCACCGAATGCCGCCGATACCTTCATTATCTTCAGGCCAGAGGAGCAATGGCCTAATCCAAATCTCTCCAAGGAGGCCTTGATCCAACAAATCGAGTCGGCAGTGCGTGAGCTGCCTGGTAACAATTACGAGTTCACCCAACCCATCCAGATGCGTTTCAATGAACTCCTGGCAGGAGTGCGTGGCGATGTCGCGGTCAAGATCTTTGGCGATGATTTTAAGCCCTTGCTGCGCGCCGCCGACCAGGTCGCGAGCGTCCTAAGGGCCACCAAGGGCGCCAAGGATATCAAAGTCGAGCAAGCCAGCGGCCTGTCGGTTCTGGACATCGCGGTGGACAAGGCTGAGATCGCCCGGCGAGGCCTCAGCCTCGCGGCGGTGCAGGAGGTTATCGGCGCGGCAATCGGCGGGCGGGATGCTGGCGTCGTGTTTGAAGGTGACCGGCATTTTGAGATTGTCGTGCGGTTGCCCGAAACAATCCGCCACGATCTCGATGCCTTGAAAAGTTTGCCCGTATCCCTTCCCGCGATGGGCGCGGTGCCCCTAACCATTCCATTGGACCAAGTGGCGACTTTTACATTTGGCGAAGGCCCCAACCAGGTCAGCCGCGAGAATGGCAAGCGCCGCGTCGTGGTGACCGCCAACGTGCGCGATCGCGATATCGCTTCCGTGGTGAACGATGCGCGCGCGCAAATCGATGCGCAGGTGAAGCTGCCTGCCGGCTACTGGATGACATGGGGCGGGCAGTTCGAGAATCTGGAGGCGGCCCGTTGGCGTTTGTCGATCGTGGTTCCCGCGTGCTTCCTGATGATCTTCTTGCTGTTGATGAGCGCTCTCGGTTCGGCGCGCGATGCCTTGCTGGTATTTAGCGCCGTGCCTCTTGCCCTGACCGGAGGCGTACTGGCTCTCTGGCTGCGCGGCTTGCCGTTCTCCGTCTCGGCGGCGGTAGGATTCATCGCCCTGTCCGGGATCGCGGTCCTCAACGGTTTGGTGATGCTCACATTCATCAAGCAGCTCATGGCGCAAGGCCTGACAAAATTGGATGCGATTTATGAAGGGGCACTGACCCGACTGAGGCCGGTCGCAATGACGGCTCTGGTGGCTTCACTTGGCTTCGTCCCGATGGCGTTGGCCACTGGCACGGGCGCGGAGGTTCAAAAGCCAATCGCCACCGTGGTGATAGGCGGGCTGATCAGCGCGACACTGCTGACGTTGTTCGTGCTGCCCGCGCTTTATGTCTTATTTGGACGCAAGCATCCGGAGCAAGTGGTCAACTTCGAACTCACACGGAGGGCCGCAGAATGATCACGCACACCGTCAACTAGCCCTGGCGGCACCAATGCCCCAAAAACGCACAACGCCGGACAGCGGAGTATGTTCGCTGCCGGCGTTGGCTAATACGCACTGGGCCCTGAAATCCCCAGCAATGATTAGGCGCTCGAACTCGATAAAAGGTTCAAGCAAACTTTCGTCTATCGCTCATTGCTAGAAGCTCATACCGAGCTGGGCAGCCTCTGGTTCGCGCAAGGCCCGGCGGCTTTCGCCGTGTGCGGCTCAAGCTTATTTGTGCAGCTGAAAGTGAACAGCGGCATGCTGCTCGTGCCCGTGAGGCGTCACATGGCCGCTGCGCCCGTTCGTGAAATACACAAGGCTGGCCATCAGCACCACGACCGCGCCTGCCATAGCCCAGCCGGCCCGGTTGTTATCCGGTGTCTTCGTAAAATTCGTGGGGTTCCAGACTAGCATGTGCACACCCTATCGGCCCTTCTTTAGCAGCGAGAAACCTTAACTATCTGTTACCGGTCCAAAGACGGTCGAACACAGGCGCGTGATAGTCATCAGGAAGAGCCGGAAGTTTTGGCGCCCCCTCCGCGAAAGCAGGGCAACGGTTAACAGGACTTTGACTTCCCGTGCAGTGCGAAATCAGCATACCTGCGATACGATTGCAGCATAGTGGCTCTGAAATCGTGACATTTGCGAGGAGATGAAACGGCATCGCGGGCCAATGATGTCGCGTGCCTACCGCTGGCGCGTTCGTTGCGGACACGACGTGATACTCCTCGTGCTGACCGCCTTTCCTCTCGTGTCCTTAGGTTGCCGTAACGGTCGCTGCGCGCGCACGAGCACCGAGGCACCTTGTTCTTGATCAAGGGAGCGCGAGGAATTTTGCCGGTTGGGTGCGGCTGGCGTTCCGGTCGACGACATGAACACCAGCAGGCCTTCATAGAAGGACTGCAGGTGTCAGTGTCATCTGTTGTCCATCCATCAGCTGCATCATGACGGAGTCCTCCAGCACGCAGCGAGATTCGGAAACTACTGGAGCGCAGTATGACTTCTGACGCGCTATGGCGGAGAGAGTGTCCAAATCAGCATAGATTGCCGTTTTTCGCACACGTTCGCCGATGTTCAACATAGTCCTCTGCCATAACAGCAAGCTGGTCGTTTTAGGTCGCGTCAGTTCACTATTCGCCGCGCCAATCGCGTCGCAATGTATGGGCTGGAGTAGGGGTGCAAGAGGTCGGCGGAGGCGTGGATTGCAAATGCTATGTGCCCCAGCCGATCCCTTCCGCGCTTCTGTAAGCATCAGTCAACGTCAGGTGGTTGTAATCGCTTGGATTCACGGCTCCGAGTGTGAAAATGGCCCCAACGCGCGGGAGGCGTTCAGCAGCAAGCGACAAAAAATCAGGACCGCCCTTTCAGGGGCAGCGCAATAATGATATAAACCGTCCGGTCGGTCAACGAATTAGAGGGTCTGGGTGCTGGAGGCATTGATCTGCAATGCGCTCAGAACGCCCATCGGGAGGTATGGCGGTGCTTTGAGTTCGGTTCGGGCCGACGATCTGGCGGCCGTACCGCTAAGGGGTTTGATGGCTCGCAATCCTAACGTTGGTTGGTCGGCGGTAGATGACCTCATATGTATCGGCGTAGGACAGGGCATCGCCATCATCGTCGAACGTGTCTGAGGAGAACCGAGCCATGTATGCGCAGCTCGTGAAATCGGAAGGCAGGTTGAAAGACGAAATGACGCCGGAAGAGATCGCATTTCAGACGCGCATCGACCGCGGCGAAAAGATCGAGCCTAAAGAGTGGATGCCGGAAGGTTACCGCAAAATGCTGGTCCGCCAGATCGGCCAGCATGCGCATTCCGAGATCGTCGGGCAATTGCCGGAAGGCAACTGGATCACCCGCGCGCCGACGCTGGAACGCAAGGCGATCCTGCTGGCCAAAGTTCAGGATGAGGCCGGCCATGGCCTTTACCTCTACTGCGCCGTCGAGACGCTCGGTATTTCGCGCGACGAACTGATGGAGCGCCTGCATTCGGGCGACATGAAGTACTCTTCGATTTTCAACTATCCAACGCTGACTTGGGCGGATATGGGCGCCGTCGGTTGGCTGGTGGACGGCGCCGCGATCATCAACCAGGTGCCGCTACAGCGCACCTCCTTCGGCCCCTACGGCCGCGCCATGATCCGCATCTGCAAAGAGGAGAGCTTTCACCAGCGGCAGGGCTACGCGATCATGATGAAGATGGCCGCCGGCACGCGTGAGCAGAAGCGCATGGCGCAGGATGCGTTGAACCGTCTCTGGTACCCGACGCTGACGATGTTCGGCCCGTCGGACAAGGATTCGGTCCATTCCGCCCAGTCCATGGCCTGGAAAATCAAGATGAACACCAATGACGAACTGCGCCAGAAGTTCGTCGACCAAACAGTGCCGCAGGCCGAGCTCATCGGCCTGACGGTTCCCGACCCGAACCTGAAGTGGAACGAGGAAAAGGGCGGCTACGACTTCTCTGAGCCGGACTGGAACGAGTTCTACGATGTGCTCGCCGGCAATGGGCCCTGCAACAAGGACCGCCTCGGTGCGCGGAGGAAGGCGTGGGAAGACGGCGCGTGGTTCCGCGAGGCGCTGGTGGCGCATGCCGACAAGAAGGCCGCGCGCCCATACGCCGTCGCCCGCGAGTAGCAACCGGGTCAGGCCGCCGTTCGGCGGCTCCGACCCAGTCACGGGAGAGAAAGCATGTCCAGGGAATGGCCGCTCTGGGAAGTGTTCATCCGGGGCCAGCATGGTCTGAGCCACCGTCATGTAGGCAGCCTGCACGCCGCCGACGCCGAAATGGCGGTCCTGCACGCCCGCGACGTCTATACTCGTCGCAACGAAGGCGTTTCGATCTGGGTGGTGCGTTCGTCCGACATCGCCGCATCGAGCCCCTCCAACAAGGGGCCCTTGTTCGATCCCGCGAACGCGAAGATCTACCGCCATCCGACCTTTTACGAGATACCTGAAGAAGTGGGGCATATGTGATGCCATCGTTTCCCGATGTCGCCCAGGCCGACACAGCAGACCTCGCCCGTGAGGCCGCCGCGCATGGTCAGGGGCTGCATGCCCTTTCGCCCGATGCCAACCAGGCCGCCTTTTTCGAAGTCCTGCTGCGGATCGGAGACACGACCCTGATCCTGGGGCATCGGGACTCGGAATGGTGCGGACATTCGCCCACGCTGGAGGAGGATATCGCGTTGGCCAACATGGCGCTGGACCTGATCGGCCAGACCCAGCTTTGGCTCGGGCTCGCCGCCGAGGTGGAGGGCAAGGGCCGGACAGCGGACAATCTCGCTTATCTGCGGGACGCCTGGGACTTCCGCAACCTGCTGCTCGTCGAACGGCCCAACGGCGATTTCGGCCATACGCTGATGCGGCATTTCCTGTTCGACATCTATCACCTTGCCCTGCTTCAGGCGCTGGCGACGTCGTCCGACCGGCGGGTCGCCGAGATCGCCGCCAAGGCCTGCAAGGAAGTGGCCTACCATGTCGAGCGAACGTCCAATCTGATCGTGCATCTCGGCGATGGAAACAACGAAAGCCACCGCCGCATGCAGGCCGCGCTCGATGCGCTGTGGCCTTATGTCGGCGAGATGTTCATGGCCGACGAGAAGGACGAGGCGGTCGCCGCTTCAGGTATCGCACCGAATCCCGCAAGTCTGCGCGCGGCATGGGAGACGACGGTGCGCGACGTGCTTGCTGCGGCGACGTTGACGACTCCGGAGAGCAAGTTCGCCCATAAGGGCGGCAAACGCGGCATCCACACCGAGCATCTCGGCTACATCCTCGCCGATATGCAGTTCCTGCAGCGCGCCTATCCTGGTGCAAGCTGGTGAGGTCCGGCCATGCAGACGAGCACGCTGCCCCGCACCGATCAGGTATGGGACTGGCTCGGCCAGATTCCCGACCCTGAGATCCCTGTCATCTCTTTGACCGATCTCGGCATCATCCGCGATGTCGCATGGGACGATGACACTTTGGTGGTGACGGTGACCCCGACCTATACGGGATGCCCCGCCACCAGCATCATTAGCCTGGATATCGAGCGCGCGCTGCGTGACCGTGGCGTTGAGAAGATCAGACTCGAGCGCCAGCTTTCTCCGCCTTGGACGACCGACTGGATCAGCCGCGAGGGCCGAGAGAAGCTGCACGATTACGGCATTGTGCCGCCGATCGACGGAACCGCTGCGGATAGCCGCCTCACCGGTCGCGCCTTCAGACTCGCGGGACGATCGGACCTGATCATCGCATGTCCCCGCTGCGGGTCAAAGCAAACGGAAAAAGTGAGTCAGTTTGGTTCAACGCCCTGCAAGGCGAGCTACCGTTGCAAGGACTGTCTTGAGCCATTCGACTATTTCAAATGCATTTGAGAGCGGGAGCATCTCGAATGGCTCGCTTCCATCCCTTGAAAGTCACGGACGTGCGGCGCGAGACGCGCGATGCCGTCGTAGTGACGCTGATGCCGCGTGCGGAAGACAGCGCTTTGTTCGCGTTCACGCAGGGTCAGTACCTGACTTTCCGCCGTAACTTCGACGGCGATGAGCTGCGCCGCTCCTATTCGATCTGCGCCGGGTGCGACGAAGGTGTTCTCAAGGTCGGCATCAAGCGCGTCGATGGCGGCACGTTCTCGACGTGGGCGAATGAGGCCCTTGCAGCCGGCGACGAGATCGAAGCCATGCCGCCGATGGGACGTTTCTTCACGCCGATCAAACCGGATGCGCGGAGGAACTACATAGGATTCGCCAGCGGCTCGGGCATCACACCGGTGCTCTCCATCATCAAGACCGTGCTCGCCCGGGAGCCTTACGCAAGCTTCACGCTCGTCTACGCCAATCGCAAGATCAGCTCGATCATGTTCCGCGAGGAACTGGAGGATCTGAAAAACCAGCATCTCGGCAGATTCTCCGTGATCCATGTTCTCGAAGCTGAGTCGCAAGACATCGATCTCTTCACCGGCCGCGTTGACGGCGACAAGGTGAAGGCTCTGTTCAGGCACTGGATCGATGCTGGCTCTATCGACACGGCTTTCATCTGCGGCCCCCAGCCGATGATGCTGGCGATTGCCGTGGCGCTGCGCGAGCACGGGTTGAACGACACGCAGATTAAGTTCGAGCTGTTTGCTTCCGGCCAGCCGGGCCGGGCCAAGGTCAAGGCCGTGTCCAGGACGGCCGTCGTACCCGGCACTGGGGTTGAAGCGACGGTGACTTTGGATGGAGCGACCCGCAGCTTCATCATGCCGCGCGAGGGTAAGAGCGTGCTCGATGCCGCGCTCGCCGCCAATATGGATGCGCCCTACTCCTGCAAGGCAGGAGTGTGCTCGACCTGCCGCTGCAAGGTGCTGGAAGGCGAAGTGGAAATGGCGGTGAACCATGCGCTGGAGGACTATGAGGTGCGCGCGGGCTATGCGCTGAGCTGCCAGGCGTTTCCACTGACTGGCCGCCTCGTCGTGACCTACGACGAATAGCGTTGAGGAGAGGAGCGCATGGCCGATACGATGAATATCGAAGACTACCTCGCCCGGGGCGGTGTGCTGACCGCGCCCGACAACGCGCCGGCGCGCTATCGCGGCGAGTTGATGCGGCTGATGTCGTCTTTCGTCGACAGCGAACTGGCGGCCTCTGCCGGTTTCGCCGGAGCGATCAACTTCGCACCTGGCATCAAGGAGCGCATCGCGGCAAGCCGTATCACGCTCGAAAAGGCGGACCATGCCGAGCGCGTTCTGAACATCATGAGCGACTTCGGCACCGATGCCGACCGCTACCAGGCGCAGCACGACTGGAGCGCGAGGGTCGAACGCAACGCGGATCTCGGCGCGGCGCGCCGGGGCGATGACATGCGACTCGCCGTCTTTCACTATCCGATCGAGAACTGGACCGATGCGGTGGTGATGAACGTGCTGCAAGGGTTGGCGACCGGCATCCAGATGAACGAACTGACCCGCGTCTCCTATGCGCCGCTGGCGGACGTCTTCCGCGAGATCGCACTGCGCGAACGGCGTCATGCCGAACTGGGCTACGAGGGCCTGCAACGGATTGCTTCGACACCAGAGGGTAAGAAGGCCGCACGGGAAGCAATCGCCTACTGGAACCCGCGCGTTGCGACCACTTTCGGTGTCGTGGGCTCGAGCCTTTTCGATACGCTGAGAAAATTCGGTCTGCGCCATACCTCCAACGAGGAATTGCTGGCGCAGTGGGAAAACGTAAGCGGCGAAAAGCTCGGCATGCTTGGTCTCTAGTGTACCGAATCCGAAGTTGACACTCAGGATTTTGGACCCGGCACTCGCGCTTCGTCCGTTCCACCAGATCAAGGAGGTCATCATGGCAAGCGCAGCCCCCCGTCGACTGGAGAGCTATGTCTATGGGGCGTGGACCGCCGGCAAGGGTGACGGCTTACCGTTGCTCGACGCAGGCACCGGCGAGACGGTGGCTCTGATCGACTCCAAGGGCCTCGATTTCGCGGAAGTGCTGCACTACGGGCGTACTGTCGCGGGCCCGAAGCTGCGCGCCATGTCGTTCCACGAGCGCGCGGCGATGCTGAAGGCGCTCGGTCTTGCGCTGATGGAAAAGAAGGAAGAGTTCTACGCCGAAAGCTTCCGCACCGGCGCCACCCGCGCCGACGGTTGGGTGGACATCGAGGGCGGCATCGGCACGATGCTGACCTTCGCTTCGAAGGGCCGGCGCGAACTGCCGAACACGCGTATCCTGACCGACGGCAATGTGGAGCCGCTGTCGAAGGACAACAGCTTCAGTGCGCAACACATTTACGCGCCGCTGCAGGGCGTCGCGGTCCACATCAATGCCTTCAATTTTCCGATCTGGGGCATGCTGGAGAAGATTTCGCCGACCTTGCTTGCCGGCGTGCCGGCGGTGGTGAAGCCTGCTTCGCAGACGGCCTACCTGACCGAATTGATGGTGCGGCGGATCATCGAGACCGGCCTCCTGCCGGAGGGAGCGCTGCAACTGATTTCCGGTTCGGTCGGCGACCTGCTCGACCACGTCACCGGACAGGACGTGGTGACCTTCACCGGTTCGGCCTGGACCGGCCGCAAGCTGAAAGCGCATCCGGCCGTGATCGCCAATTCGGTGCGCTTCACGATGGAGGCGGACAGCTTGAACGCCTCGATCCTCGGTCCGGATGCCACGCCTGGCACGCCGGAGTTCGATCTGTTCGTGAAGGAAGTGGCGCGCGAGATGACGGTGAAGGCCGGCCAGAAATGTACCGCGATCCGCCGCGTGATCGCACCGCGCGACCATGTCGATGCGCTGGTCAAGGCACTGGGCGACATGCTGGGCAAGACCGCGCTCGGCCTGCCAGACGACGAGACGACCCGCATGGGGCCGCTTGCGTCGCTCCACCAGCGCACCGAAGTGCGCGAACGCATTCAGGATCTGCTGTCGGACGCCGAGATCGTTGCCGGCAATCCGGATAACGTACGGGTTGCGTCCGGCGATGCGGAGAGGGGAGCCTTCCTCAATCCGATCCTGCTTTATGCCGACGATCCTTTCGGCGCCTTCAAGATCCACGATGTGGAGGCGTTCGGTCCGGTCTCGACCGTGCTGCCCTATGACTCGATCGAGGAGGCCGTCGAACTGGCCAGGCTCGGCAAGGGTTCGCTGGTTTCATCTGTCTTCACCGACGACCCGAAGGTGGCGGAAGAGGTCGTCATCGGTGTCGCGCCGTTCCATGGCCGGGTGCTTGTCGGAAACCGCCGCTCCGCCAAGACATCGACGGGCCACGGCTCACCGCTCGCGGGGCTTGTCCATGGCGGTCCGGGCCGCGCCGGCGGCGGCGAGGAAATGGGCGGTATGCGCGGCGTGAAGCATTACATGCAGCGCACCGCCGTGCAGGGCACGCCGCGTCTGCTGTCGGCCGTCACCGGGCGCTGGATCGAGGGCGCTGACGTACAGCACGGTGAGCATCCCTTCCGCAAGTCGCTGGCGGAACTGAAGATCGGCGATCAGTTAATGACCGCGAAGCGGCAGGTCACCTTGGACGATGTCGAGCACTTCGCACATTTCACCGGCGATACTTTCTACGCCCACATGGACGAGGCGGCGGCCAAGGCCAACCCGTTCTTCGACGACCGCGTGGCCCATGGCTACCTCATCGCCTCCTTCGCCGCCGGCCTTTTCGTTGAGCCAAATCCCGGCCCGGTACTAGCCAACTACGGCGTGGACAATATGCGCTTCCTCACCCCGGTTTATTTCGGTGACACGGTGCAGGTGCGATTGACCTGCAAGGAAATCAACCCGCGCGAAAACGCCAACCATGGCGAGGTGCGCTGGGATTGCCAAGTCACCAACCAGAAGGGTGAGATCGTTGCGCAGTACGATGTGCTGACGATGGTGGCAAAGATCTGGCCGCCGGCACAAACACAAGAGGCGGCCGAATGACAGATCCAACGGCTGCGTCGGAAGAAGTGGGACCTGTTCGGTTCGACCGCTGTGGCAGCCCTCTTTCAACGCACTGCCTTGATGCCATCGAGGATGAGCGTGGTGAGAACCTCGGCATAATCCTCGCGGCTGATGCGGCCGCCGTCCTTGAACCACATATCCATCCAGTTCATCATGCCAAAGAGCGACATGGTCACCGGCATGACCAAGGGGCGCTCGCGGTTGTCCAGGCGCGGACTGATCTGGCGCACAACGCCCGCGAACCGGCGCACGATCCGCCTTTCAATTTCGGTGATCGCCTGTTTCTGCTCGTCGGTCAGCAGGCTCATCGCGTTCAACTGGACCTTGTGCCGGTCGCCGGCTCCGCGATAGTGCTCGAGCACGACGCCGACGAGAAACTTCAGTCGCACTGAAGGCTCCATGGCCGGATCGTCGGACGCTTCCAGATCCGAGTCGAGTTCCTCCAGGTGAGTGAAGATGATCGCGAAGACGAGTGCGTCTTTGCTTGGGTAATAGTGATAGAGCAAGGCTTTCGATATCCGCGCCTGACCTGCGATCTGAGACATGGACGCCTTGTCGACTCCCAGCGTGGCCAGCACATTCGCCGCAGAGTCCAATATGGCGAGTTGTTTTTCTTCGAAATCCTGCGCTCGCGTCCGAGCCATATCAATCCAACCTTCTGATGCTCCGGGCGATCGATCCGTGACCGTCAGAAGCTGAACATGACACGTTCTATAGCGTTTTCGAGCGAAGTGGATACCGGTTCGCGTGAAGAAAACGCGTCAAAACAACAATCTAGAGCTTCGCTTCTGCTTCAATCAGAAGCGAAATGCTCTAGCAACCGGACGTGGGCGAAGAAACATCCCCGATTCTTGACCGTTATTCCTTCGGCCTGTTGTCCACCACACGCTTGGCCTTGCCCTCCGAGCGAGCCACCGAGTTCGGATCGCGCACCTCGATTTTCGTCGAGACACCGACAACGCTCTTGATGTGGTGCGCGAGCTTTCTGGCGGATTCGGCACGGGCATCGGCGTCAGTCATGTCCTCGGTGCATTCGACATGCACGACCATGTTGTCCATACGGCCCGCGCGCGCCAGTTCGATGTAGAAGTGGGGTGCGAGGCCCTTGCATTTCAGGATCTGCTCCTCAATTTGCGTCGGGAAAACATTGACGCCGCGCAGAATCATCATGTCGTCTGAACGGCCGGTGATCTTCTCGATACGGCGCATCGAGCGCGCCGTTCCCGGCAGCAGGCGCGTCAGGTCGCGCGTGCGATAGCGGACCATCGGCAGCGCTTCCTTGGTGAGCGTCGTGAAAACAAGCTCGCCCATTTTGCCATCTGGCAGGACCTCGCCGGTGACCGGATCGATGATTTCCGGATAGAAATGATCTTCCCAGACGTGCAGGCCATCTTTGGTCTCGACGCACTCCTGCGCGACACCCGGCCCCATGATCTCCGACAGGCCATAGATATCGACCGCGTGCATGTCGAAGGCCTCCTCGATTTCGAGGCGCATGGCGTTGGTCCATGGCTCGGCCCCGAGGATGCCGACTTTGAGCGAACTCTTGCGCGAGTCGAGGCCTTGCCGCCTGAATTCGTCCAGGATGGACAGCATGTAGGACGGCGTCACCATGATGATCGACGGCTTGAAATCGTTGATGAGGGTGACCTGGCGTTCGATCATGCCGCTGGAGATCGGAACGACGGTGCAGCCGAAGCGCTCCGCGCCGTAGTGCGCGCCCAAGCCGCCGGTGAACAGGCCATAGCCATAGGCATTGTGCAGGATATCGCCGGGACGGCCGCCGGCCGCACGTATCGAACGGGCCATCAGGTCCGCCCAGATGTCGATATCGCCTTTGGTGTAGCCGACGACGGTCGGCTTGCCGGTCGTTCCCGAGGAGCCGTGGATGCGCGCGAGCTTGTTCTGCGGGACGGCGAACATGCCGAACGGATAGGTGTCGCGCAGGTCCTGCTTGTAGGTGAATGGAAATTTCGACAGGTCGGAAAGCGAGTTCAGGTCGTTCGGATGGATGCCCTTTTCGTTGAAGCGCTTGCGGAAGAATAGCACGTTCTCGCAGGCGTGCCTGATCGACTGCTTTATGCGCTTGAATTGCAGCGCTGAGATTTCGTCGCGCGAGGCATACTCGATCGGCTCAAGGTCGTCTCTGCGGGGCGTCAGATTCTCCACGGTGTTCTCTCTGCGGAAATCCGTCGGTTTATTCCTCGACTGGCAGATGCGTGCCTTTCACTAGGCGCGAATGGCCGCGGAATTCGGCCACATGCTCGCCCGACTGATTGGTGACGCGGATGTCGTAGATGCCAGACCTGCCGTGCCGCGAAATCTCTTTGGCGGTTGCTGTCAGGCGGTCGCCGATGCGGCCGGGGATCAGGTATGTGATCGAGCAATGTTGCGCGACGGCCAACTGGTTGTAACTATTGCATGCGAAGGCAAAGGCGGAGTCAGCCAGGGTGAATATGTAGCCGCCGTGGCAATTGCCATGTCCGTTCGACATGGCCTCGAGGATCGTCATCGAAAGTGTGGCTTCACCGGGCGCGATGTTGTCGAGCGTCATGCCGAGCCGCTGGCTTGCGGAATCGTCGTTCCACATCGCCCTGGCGGATGCCTCCGCCAGTTCCCGAGGTGTCATCTGGGAAGCGGGTTTCATTCGCCCTTGAACTCCGCCTTGCGCTTTTCCAGGAAGGCGATGACGCCCTCGGCATAATCGGCGCTGCGGCCGGCGGTTCGCTGGCAATCGCGCTCCATGTCGAGTTGTTCGTCGAGACTGTTGGTCGCAGCCGCCTGAATAAGGCGCTTTGTGAGGCCAAGACCAAGTGTGGGGCCCGCAGCCAGCGATACGGCGAGCGACCGTGCCTCATTCATGAGATCCGCGTCCTCGACCGCCTTCCAGATCAGCCCCCATTCGGCGGCTCTCTCGGCCGGCAAGGGCTCGGCGGTCATGGTCAGCGCCTTGGCGCGGAGCTCTCCGATAATGCGGGCGAGACTCCATGTGCCGCCGGCATCGGGTACGAGGCCGATCCTGGTGAAGGCCTGGATGAACTTGGCGGATTTCGCCGCGAGCACGATGTCACAGGCAAAGGCGATGTTGGCGCCAGCACCGGCCGCCACGCCGTTGACCGCGCAAACGATCGGCTTCTCCAGCGAACGCATCAGACGCAGCGTCGGATTGTAGTGCGTCTCGAGCGTATGGCCGAGGTCCGGCGCGGGGCCGCCCTTGCGCGGATCCCGATCGCTCAGATCCTGCCCCGCGCAGAACCCGCGACCTGAGCCGGTCAGCAGGACGGCGCGGACAGTCGGATCATCATGCGCTCGCTGAATGCCGGCCCGTAGCGCGAGGTGCATCTCTCCGTTAAACGAGTTCAGCTTGTCCGGGCGGTTTAATGACAGCGACAGCACGCCGTCGGACAGCGCCGAGAGCACAGTTTCGGAAGTCGGCATTTCTTCTTCCTTGCTCGACGATCGCTTTCTCCGTCCAGCATATAAAATGCATAGACCGTCCGGTCGGTCAATGATAAACGAGGGCGAGGAGTCGAAGAGAGGATTTGGATGCCGGAGCAAGGGAGTCTGCTATGCCCGTCGTCTCCGTCTCCCGCGAGGGCGAGATCGCCGTCGTCACCGTCGACAACCCGCCGGTCAATGCACTCAGCCAGGCTGTTCGTCGGGCCTTGTTCGATGCGACCAACGAACTGGACGCCGACGACGAAGTGAAGGCCGTGGTGTTGGCCTGTGCCGGCCGGACCTTCATCGCCGGTACTGATCTATCCGAATTCGGCAAGACGCCGATGGAGCCGCATCTGCCCGATCTCGTGAACCGCATCGAGGCTTCGGTAAAACCTTGGATCGCCGCGATTCATGGAACAGCGCTGGGTGGTGGCTTCGAGATCGCGCTGGGCTGTCGGTTCCGGGTTACTGTGCCAGACGCCGCGATCGGTCTGCCCGAGGTGACGCTCGGCATCGTGCCGGGCGCATCGGGAACCGTACGCACGCCGCGGCTAGTCGGTCCCGAGGCGGCGGTGGAGCTGGTGACGGGCGGCAAGCCGGTGAAGGCAGCCAAAGCGCTCTCCATGGGTCTGGTCGATGCCGTCGTGCAAGGCGACCTTTTACAAAGCGTCCTTGCGTTCGCGAGCGACGCTGTGGCCCGGCCGCTGCCCGTTCCGCTGTCGCAGCGCACGGTCGTGGCACCTGCGTCCACATTTTGGGAGGACAAGAAGGGGGCGATTGCCAAACGGGAGAAGGGCGAAACCGCACCGCTCGCCGCACTGGAATGCGTGCGCATGGCGGTGGAGTTGTCATTCGATGAGGCGCTCGCCTTCGAGCGCAAGACCTTCCTCGACCTACGCGCTTCGGAACAGGCCGCGGCGCTGCGCACGGTGTTCTTCGCAGAACGCGCCGCGCGGCGCCCGGCGGGCCTGAAGGGCGTGGAGCCCCTGCCGCTGCGTAAGGCGGGTGTCGTGGGCGGCGGCACGATGGGCGCCGGCATCACCGCGGCGTTGCGGGACGCCGGCATTCCCGTCGTGCTGATCGAACGCGACGCGGAAGCCGTGGCGCGCGGCCTCGCCAACGTCCGTACCATCTTCGAGGGCGGCGTGAAGCGCGCCAAGCTGACCAAGTCACAGGTCGAAGCGAAGCTGGCCGGCGTGACGGCTTCCACGGACTGCGGTCTTCTCGCCGACGCCGATATGGTGATTGAGGCCGTGTTTGAGGAACTCGGCGTTAAGCGTGCCGTATTCAACCAGCTTGGCAGGCTCTGTCGGCCCGACTCCATCATTGCCACCAACACGTCCTATCTTGATCTGCGTCTCATTGCGGAAGGTGTTCCCGATCCGTCGCGCTTCATCGGCCTGCATTTCTTTAGTCCGGCAAACATCATGAGGCTGCTGGAGATCGTGCCGATCCCGGAAACCGCGCCGCGGACACTGGCAACCGGCTTTGCGCTGGCGCGGGCGCTGGACAAGATCCCGGTGCAGGCAGGCATCTGCGAAGGTTTTATCGGCAACCGCATCCTCAAGCGCTACCGTGCTGCAGCCGAGGCGCTGGTGTACGACGGCGTGCCCATCGCCGAGATCGATGCGGCCATGCGCGATTACGGCTTCGCCATGGGACCCTTCGAGGCACAGGATCTCGGTGGCCTCGACATCGCCTACCTGCAGCGTGAAGGCGCTCGCGCCAACGGACAGGATGTGCCCGAGACGCTTGGCGACATTCTCGTGCGCGCCGGTCGCAAGGGCCAGAAGACAGGCGGCGGCTGGTACGACTATGCCGGGGACCGCAAGCCGCAGCCGTCTGCGGTGGTAGCCGAGCTGTTGGCCGGGAAGATCGCCCGCATGACGGCGCATTCCGCCATAGCTGGCCATCTGGTTGGCGAAATGGCCGCGGAGGGCGACGCGATTCTAGCCGAGGGCGTTGCCGGGCAACCGTCCGACATCGATCTCGTGGAGATCCACGGTTACGGCTTTCCGCGCTGGAGGGGCGGACCGATGTTTGCGCGTGCTCACAGCCATAGGCAGCAGGACGTTTGAACTGGGCAGGACGGCACAGGAAACGTGCGGGGTTTCAGAAGACGATGATGTTGACCTGACCTGTTGTCGAGCCTGACGTCGATTAAGGGTTTGCTGTCGCCGTTGAGGCAGTGGACCGAGCAGCAGCTGCGCGCATGATATCGGCCAGTAGGGCATAAGCGCTAGACCAGGCACCTTTCACCTCCGGCGTCCACCCCGATCCGAGCCCTTGCTCCAGCGTCCACAACAGAGCCGCACCGACCGTTTCGTAATGAGCGTCGGTGACTCCGAATTGGGCATGGCGGCGGCCCAGATCTTCAATGGTCGGAACAAGCGTCTCGAGATGATCGAGCCCCCCTACGATCATCGTGAGGGTTTGAAAGAGCTTCCGGCGCTGCTCCGTTAGGTCGGTTGTCTTGAAGAGCTGCCGCGTTGTTGCGTCGATCTCAAAAAGCCGATCGTAGAACAGGTGCGTCGCCGCGTCTGCCATTGGCTCAAGCTTCTGCCACGTTTCTTTCACGAGTGCCTTCTGTTCAGGGGACATTGTATGCTCCAAGACAGTTTAGGATTTTGGCTTGGCAGCCAGTCCCCCTTACCCACCGGCCCGCAGCCGTCAGAGGCCGCGACGGCCCATCGCCGGGCCTCGACCTTCGCTCCGCCCGCGAATCGTTTGCCCGCTCCGGACCGCACGCTAGGCCATCACGTTGTGCCGTTCGTCGCGAAGTCCGGGTCGACGGTGCAAATCTCCTTGGCGGCCAACTGGAGGTCGAACTTGCTGCCGCTACCGTACTCCTTGGGGAGGAAGCCCATAGCGAACTCAAGCTTACCGGCTTGATCTTGGCGAAGGCCTCATGCGGGCTTCGCGTTGCGTCTGCATCGGGAACTAGCGGTGCAAACAAGCTCTGCGCGAAGTCACGCGCGGTCTCCCGCAGATTCTGCTGTTCTGTCGTCAGCCTGAAATCGATGGCCATTGCGCGGCGCCTCCCTCAATGAAGGCCCGAGGGTAGCGCGGAGGTTCGACGAGTGACGGTGCGCGCACTTGCCGATGGCTCTCGCGCTCCCCTTTGTCAAATTTACCACGAACCGTGACGGTCGCGCTAGATGCAGATGCCAAGCGCGCCAGCTAGCCGCGGGTTGTTAGGATTCCCAGCGAGAGCAGTGGAAGCAGCCCATGGACGGTGTAGGTAAAGGCGCCGGAGGCATTGAGCACGGGCTGCCATGCGCACCATTGAGGGCCGTGCCAAGCGTAGGGCGGATGATTAAGGATAGACGGGAACCAGCGATAAAGCCGGACCAAGTCGCACGGCAAAGCGGAGAAGTTGGATATCCATCCGCCATTCGTCCTTTGCACCTGGAGAGGCAAGGAGGGCGACAACACGCCAGTCATACTAGACATCAAAATCCCGGAAGATTTTGTACCCGAAGCGGTGTTGCAATGCCAGACAGCCCAAATATGATGCTACTTTCCGACGATGGCACAGACAAATGCAAGAATGCGGATAAGGCTCAGAAGTTTTTTCAAGCTTTGATATTGCAGGCGCAGACATGACGCCATGCGAGCACGCATCGCTCTTTCGGCGAGAAGTGTATTGCTCCAAGCGGGAAGAGGTTTTTTCTTGCAATCATACTGAAGTGACGAGGCGCCTCGGCACGTGCCGGCGCAAAGTTGCTCGCGAAAACTGAGACCAAGAGGAGCGTTGCGAAGGTGGACATTAGGCAATAGTTTCGGAGATCAGCGCCTATTTTGTCGACAGGACGGAATACGAATGCTCCTCGGTCGAGTCTAATTGTCAATCAGCTTACCACAATGGTCCAAACTAAACCTGACGGGTATGACGGGTTCGTCGTAATCATACGTAGGTGCGTGCGCCTATCCTCAATCGTCTATAGACGATCGAGGAACCACCCTCACGACCGCTCAGCCAGCCGGCAATGTAGAGGAATGACTCGATGACAGAGACTGTCGACACTTGGACCGCAGCCATGGAAACCGCACTTGCTTGCGTTCCCGCTGATCTCCGCCTTGATGTTCTACGGAAGCTGACGGATGACGAGACCGAGCGACGCAGGCACCCGTTCCTTATCGGCTGGAAAAAGCGCTGGCATGCCGTGGACGAAGCAACGAGCGTGATCGTGCAGGTTCTGGTGCGCGACATCGCCAACTGCCACAGCAAGGCGGATGCCGCCGCCGTGTTGTTTCGGAACCATCATGGGCGAGGCACCGGGAGCTGCTGGTTGCCGGATTATCTCGATGGGCTTCCTGGCATCATAGTGGACCGCAAGCGCTGCATCGAGGTTTCCGAGCGCAAACACAGGAGCAAAGCTCAATGAAGGCCGAGCACGCTGTCGTCTAGAGCATTTTCCGATCACGTTGCATTGTATCCGGCGGCGGCTTCATCGCCCAGCAACGCATCGCCGTCCTGGTCGGCGGTACCGGTACCGGAAAGACCAATCTGGCCATCGCAATCGTCAGAAGCTGCATCCGCTCCGGCGCGCGCGGTCGCGTCTACAACGTGGTCGACCTCGTCAACCGTCTTGAAAGCGAGACCCGCAACGGACGTCAGGGCAGGCTCGCCGAACATCTAACTCGGATGGACTTCATCGTTCTCGACGAATTGGGTTACCTACCGTTCATTCAATCCGGCGACCAGCTTCTGTTCCACCTCATCAGCTGGCTTGACGAGCGCACATCCGTCATCCTCACCACCAACCTTTTTTCCTTCGGAGAGTGGCCCAGCGTGTTCGGCGGCGCCAAGATGACCACTGCGCTGCTCGATCGGCTTACCCACCGCTGCGACCTCGTAGAGGCCGGTAACGACAGTTGGCGTTTTAAAAGCTGCTAGCTTTTCAGTACCGGCCGGCTGATCCATCTTGGTCACGACGATGTCGCGGATGAGGGGATCAACCACTCAGGTCACCGCCGATCGCATGCCCTTTTACCCAGGCGCTCGGCGGCTCCTCGGTTTCCTATTGCCGTTGAGCCGCATATCATGCTCGACGCGCCGCTGACGGCAATACCTACCGACGACTCTTTTCACGTCACGAACCGAATATGGGCTGAAGTATGGGACGGCAAGCTGCCTGACTCGTAACGCGCTGATTTATAATGATTTCTGACGCTGGATGGCGGAGAGAGTGGGATTCGAACCCACGGTACGGTTTCCCGCACACACGCTTTCCAAGCGTGCGCCTTAAGCCACTCGGCCATCTCTCCGGGCACCTTCTCATGAAGGGGTGTTCCGGTTTTTGCAAGAGAGCGGTGGCCGTGGCGTCGGGATTTTCCCTAACAGTATGACCGATGCAGTTATTCTGGGCCCTAGCAGGACGTTTCCACCATTCAGGGGCCGTCCGGCACCGATGTGGATTCCCGCAAATGAAGAATGTCGGCGGAAACGTCGGATGATCCCCGGATTGCAAGCCCCGGGTTGGGATTACCGGCTCTCCCGAAAATCGCTTCTATGTGCGTTCAGAGCGGAGGAGGATGGTTCACCGAAAACGTTTTACCGAAAAGTCAGGTCAATCACCTTAGTAATCTCTTCCGACTCCAGCCGAAGCGCCCTAGAACCGATCGACATTCATCGCATCCATATCATGGCTGCTGCGAGCTTGATGAAGCCTGTGAAGTGTTCTGTTCGCCTGTCGTATCGGGTGG
>NZ_JAVDPZ010000049.1:0-22042 GCF_031453995.1 Nitrobacter vulgaris
GCGATGGAAGTGCACCTGATCGTGCCGATCGCGATGGAAGAGAAACTGCGCTTCGCCATCCGCGAGGGCGGACGTACCGTCGGAGCAGGCGTCGTGGCGTCGATCATTGAATGATCACCGCAACAAACCGTCAGCACCGACCGAGTTAAACCTTGCACAAGTGCGGTAGACCGCACTTGTGGCCGGAGCAGGCGTCGTCGCCAGCATCATCGAGTAAGCGTCGGCCAGAAGAGGCAGCCTCGCAGGAACTCGCGATCCGGGATTGCTTGCCACTTGCAATCAGGGCGCCCGTCATGCTTGAAACGGCTAGGGTCTGCGGCGACGCAGCCCTCACAGGAGTGTAGCTCAATTGGTAGAGCACCGGTCTCCAAAACCGGGGGTCGCAGGTTCGAGCCCTGCCACTCCTGCCAGTCAATCGTGCATCTCCAATCGTCCCCAAGCACAGTTGCTTAGCAGGACTGCTGACCATCCCTTGACCTTTCCAGCCGCCAGCAGTAGATAGCGGCACCTGCTGTCGGCCCGATTTTACGGACATCCGACGCGGCCTTGAATTTCCCGGACAGTCGAGCCCGCTGGGCGACTACCCTCAAAGGAGGGGTGGGCGCGCGCGAGAGTCTGTCCGGATCTCCGAAACCAGACCGGCACAAACGAACGCGGATCATCAACGATGGCTTTCAGCCCGTTCAAATTCCTGCAGGAAGTGCGCACCGAGACTGCGAAGGTCACCTGGCCGTCCCGCCGCGAAACCACGGTTACAACGATCATGGTGTTCCTGATGGTGGCACTGGCGTCGATCTTCTTCTTCTTCACGGATCAGTTAATCCGTTTTTTCATTACGTTCGTCCTGAGTCTTCATTGAAGACACGAGCGACTCGCGCAACGGAACTGAACCATGAGCATGCGCTGGTATATCGTCCACGCCTATTCGAATTTCGAAAAAAAGGTCTCGGAATCGATCCGGGAGCAGGCCAAGCAGCGGGGGCTTGAGGATCTCTTCGAGCAGGTGCTGGTGCCGACCGAGAAGGTCACGGAGGTCCGGCGCGGCCGCAAGGTCGATACCGAGCGCAAGTTCTTTCCGGGTTACGTCCTGGTGAAGATGAACCTCACCGACGAGGCGTTCCATCTCATCAAGAACACTCCGAAGGTCACGGGCTTTCTCGGCGCGGAAAACAAGCCGATGCCGATTTCGGAAGCCGAGGCCATGCGCATCATGCATCAGGTGCAGGAAGGTGTGGAGCGGCCCAAGGCGTCGGTGTCGTTCGAGATTGGCGAGAATGTTCGCGTGGCCGACGGGCCGTTTGCGTCGTTCTCCGGCGTGGTTGAGGAAATCGACGAGGCGCGCTCGCGCGTGAAGGTCGCGGTGTCGATCTTCGGCCGCGCAACGCCGGTCGAACTGGAGTTCGGTCAGGTCGAGAAGGTTTAGCCGTCTGCCCGGCGTTCCGCCCGGCGTCCACGTCTTTCGTCGTGGAACGGTTGTGAAGACGTGGATGGTCGGGACAAGCCCGGCCATGACGTGCGGAAGGGAATTTCCGCGGAAGCCGTGGGAGGTGAGGGCGGTCGCCAGCCGTCTCAAGCCGTAACCACCAACAGGAGTAACGCATGGCAAAGAAAGTGACCGGATACCTGAAATTGCAGGTACCGGCCGGTGCGGCGAATCCGTCGCCACCGATCGGTCCCGCGCTTGGTCAGCGCGGTCTCAACATCATGGAATTCTGCAAGGCGTTCAACGCCCAGACGCAGAAGGAAGAAAAGAATACGCCGATTCCGGTGGTGATCACGATCTATGCCGATCGTTCCTTCACCTTCGAGATGAAGACCCCGCCGATGTCCTACTTCCTCAAGCAGGCGGCGAAAATCCAGTCCGGTTCAAAGGCGCCGGGCCGCGATTCCGCCGGCAAGGTGACCAAGGCGCAGGTGCGCGAGATCGCCGAGAAGAAGATGAAGGACCTCAATTGCGACACTGTCGAATCGGCCATGAGCATGGTCGAGGGCTCTGCCCGCTCGATGGGCCTTCAGGTGGCGGAGTAACGAACCATGGCAACCGGAAAACGTTTGAAGAAGGCTCGCGAAGGCATTGATCGGGAAAAGCTTTACCCGATCGCCGAGGCGATCAAGCTGATCAAGGAACGCGCCAAGTCAAAATTCGACGAGACGATCGAGATCGCCATGAATCTCGGCGTCGATCCACGTCACGCCGACCAGATGGTGCGCGGCGTCGTCAGTCTGCCGAACGGCACCGGCCGCACGCTGCGCGTGGGCGTGTTTGCGCGCGGTGCCAAGGCCGAGGAAGCCAAGGCAGCAGGCGCGGACGTCGTTGGTGCGGAAGATCTGGTTGAGACCGTGCAGGGCGGTACGATCGCATTCGATCGCTGCATCGCCACGCCGGACATGATGCCGCTGGTCGGCCGTCTCGGCAAGGTGCTCGGTCCGCGGGGCATGATGCCGAACCCGAAGATCGGCACGGTGACCATGGATGTCGTCGGCGCCGTGAAGGGTGCCAAGGGCGGTTCGGTGGAATTCCGCGTCGAGAAGGCCGGTATCGTGCAGGCCGGTGTCGGCAAGGCTTCGTTTTCGGAAGAGAAGCTCGTCGAGAACATCAAGGCGTTGGCGGATGCGGTAGCGAAGGCCAAGCCGGCTGGCGCCAAGGGCACCTACATCCAGCGCATTGCGGTGTCTTCGACCATGGGACCGGGCGTCAAGGTCGAGCCGGGAACCGTGCTCGGCTGAGGCCGAGAATCTACGACAAGCAAGGCGGGATCGGAGTTTTCCGGGCCTGCCTTGATTTTTCTTGACCGCGCGGCAGGCGGTCCCGTTGACGTCGTCGAGTGCGGTGCGAGCTTTTCTGAAGCTGGCCGGAAAATTGCATGATTTAGAACTTGGCAGCGTGGCAAAGATTCGTTAAACACCACGCTCCGGACGTGCTGGCTCTCGCTGGCGCGGCGGTGTTCGCTTCCAAAAACCCAATGAGATTGGAGATCTTTCCTTTCCGCATGTCCATTCGGATGGTTCGGGGAGGACAGGATGCTAATTTGGCTGGGGCGCGGGTGCGAACAGGGGTCTTCGATCGTCCCGTCAGGGACGGTGCTGTTGATCCCGTCCTGTCCGAGACTGCAGGCGCCGACGGCCGAACGCAAGTTCGTCCAATGGCTTAATTGCATGGCCTGCATAGACGGGTGAAGACCGGGTTTCGCTTTTCATCGCGGCAAGCGATGGCTGCGAATTGGGTTCGAACCTCGACACCCCGTGCCATCCGGCCGCCAGGCCGTCAGGCTCGGGAGGGCAGGCTACTGAATTGTCGTCGCGCCCGGCGTGTGTCTTGAGGCAGGTGTCTTGTGGGACAAGTGCTTTGGGATCAGGTTTTGGGCGGGACGATGGGTATAACCCGGCGGCCTCAGCCTTGAGACAAAGGTCGCCAAACGGAAAGAGCTTGCTGTGGAACGAGCGGCAAAAAAAGAGGCGGTCGAGGCGCTGAACGAGGTCTTCAAGGCCACGGGCGTTGCGGTCGTCGCTCATTATTCCGGCCTCACCGTGGCCCAGATGCAGAAGCTGCGTATGCAGATGAAGCAGGCGGGTGCGTCGGTTAAGGTCTCGAAGAACCGTCTCGCCAAAATTGCTCTTGAAGGCACAGACGTCGTTGCCATCGGCTCCCTGCTGAAGGGACCGACCGTGATCGCGACTTCCAACGATCCGGTGGCGGCGCCGAAGGTTGCCGTCGAATTCGCCAAGACGAATGAAAGCTTCGTCATTCTCGGCGGTTCGATGGGTAAAACCGTTCTGAACGTCGACAGCGTCAAGGCCTTGGCCTCGCTGCCGTCCCTCGATGAACTGCGCGGCAAGCTGGTCGGCCTCCTGATGGCGCCGGCGACCAAGATCGCTCAGCTCTCGACCGCGCCCGCGGCCAAGCTCGCGCGCGTCGTTCAGGCCTATGCCTCAAAGGGCGAAGCGGCGTGAGGCCCTTCGCAAGTTGAATCTGGTTCGAACCGAATACGTTAAAGGAACACATCGATGGCTGATCTGCAGAAGATTGTTGATGACCTCTCGGCGCTGACCGTGCTCGAGGCTGCCGAACTGGCGAAGCTGCTTGAAGAAAAGTGGGGCGTGTCGGCGGCTGCCGCGGTTGCGGTTGCGGCGGCGCCGGGCGCTGGCGGCGGTGCCGCTGCGGTTGAAGAGAAGACCGAGTTCTCGGTCGTGCTCGCGTCCGCCGGTGACAAGAAGATCGAGGTCATCAAGGAAGTTCGCGCCATCACGGGCCTTGGCCTCAAGGAAGCCAAGGACCTCGTCGAAGGTGCGCCGAAACCCGTCAAGGACGGCGTTGCCAAGGACGAAGCCGAGAAAATCAAGGCGCAGCTTGAGAAGGCCGGCGCCAAGGTTGAGCTTAAGTAACCGCAGTTCTTTGAGCGAGATCCGGTTTTCTTCGTCAGTTTGGCGAGCGTCAACGAGATCCGGGGATCGCTTCGCCAAAGGCGTGGATGGCCGGGACGGCCTCGCCACAACGGAGGCGGTAAGTTGTAACGAGATTTCCCGGATGGGCGCGGTCGGAATCGCGTTTCATCCGGGCGCAACTGCCAAGCTTTGCTCTGGCCGGTTGTACACAGAAAAGTGTGGAGATTCAGGGGAGCGTCCCTCGAATCTCCACGATTGCCATCCCATATCGGGACGGCAGCACGAAAGCGCAGCATATGGTGGGAACGGCGGCGTTCTCTCATAAGCTGTTGGGAGAGCAGCGATTTCGGGCTTTTTCGGTCCGTTTGGATATGATTTTGACGGGCGGGTGCATCCCTGCACCCCGCGCGTCGTTTTGCGTTCTGCGAGCCTGGCGTTCCAGTTCAGGATTTAAGTCCTGACATATGCGTGCCGCTCTTGAGAGCGTTCCGAGATTCACCCTGGAGGCGATGTCAATCGCGCTTCGGAAGGTTCGCCCCTCACGGGCGACGACATGAGAGGCCACGATGGTGCAGCAGACGTTCACCGGTCGCAAGCGGGTTCGCAAGTTCTTCGGGCATATCCGGGAAGTCGCCGAGATGCCAAACCTGATCGAGGTTCAGAAGGCGTCCTACGACCAGTTCCTGATGGTCGCCGAACCGGAGGGTGGCCGGCTCGACGAGGGCTTGCAGGCGGTTTTCAAATCAGTGTTTCCGATTAACGACTTTTCGGGCACCTCGCAGCTTGAATTCGTGCGCTACGAATTCGAGGCACCGAAGTATGACGTCGACGAGTGCCGCCAGCGCGGCATGACCTATGCCGCGCCGCTGAAGGTGACGCTCCGCCTCATTGTATTCGATATCGACGAGGAAACCGCCGCGAAGTCCGTGAAGGACATCAAGGAGCAGGACGTCTACATGGGCGACATTCCGCTCATGACAATGAACGGCACCTTCGTCGTCAACGGCACCGAGCGCGTCATCGTCTCGCAGATGCATCGGTCGCCCGGCGTGTTCTTCGATCACGACAAGGGCAAGACCCATTCGTCAGGCAAGTTGCTGTTCGCCGCGCGCGTCATTCCCTATCGCGGTTCGTGGCTCGACATCGAGTTCGATGCCAAGGACATCGTGTTCGCGCGCATCGACCGTCGCCGCAAAATTCCGGTGACGTCGCTGATGTTCGCCCTCGGCCTCGACGGCGAGGAAATCCTCAGCACGTTCTACAAAAAGATCATTTACAAGCGCGCGAAATCCGGCGGCAATTCAGACGGCTGGCGCGTGCCCTATGATCCAGTTCGCTTTCGCGGCTATTCGACGCTGAACGACCTGATCGACGCTGATACCGGCAAGGTCGTGCTCGAGGCCGGTAAGAAATTTACGGTTCGCGCCGCGCGCCAGCTCCAGGAGAAGGGGCTGAAGGCACTGCGCATGAGCGACGACGATTTGGTCGGCATGTATCTCGCCGAGGATCTCGTCAATCCCAAAACCGGTGAGATCTACGCCGAAGCCGGCGAGGAAATCACCGAGAAGTCGCTGAAGGGGCTGAACGAGCACGGCTATAAGGAATTGCCGCTGCTCGACATCGACCATGTCAACGTCGGTCCTTACATCCGCAACACGCTCAGCGCTGACAAGAACATGACGCGGGAGGACGCGCTGTTCGACATCTACCGGGTGATGCGTCCGGGCGAGCCGCCGACGCTGGAGTCGGCGCAGAACATGTTCCAGTCGCTGTTCTTCGACGCCGAGCGCTACGATCTGTCCGCCGTGGGCCGCGTCAAGATGAACATGCGCCTCGATCTTGATGCGCCGGACACGTATCGCACGCTGCGCAAGGAAGACATCCTTGCGGTCATCAAGACGCTAGTCGACCTGCGCGACGGCAGGGGTGAGATCGACGATATCGACCACCTTGGCAACCGTCGCGTGCGCTCGGTCGGTGAACTGATGGAAAACCAGTATCGCGTCGGCCTGTTGCGCATGGAGCGAGCCATCAAGGAGCGGATGTCCTCCGTCGACATCGACACCGTGATGCCACAGGATCTGATCAACGCCAAACCCGCGGCTGCTGCGGTGCGCGAGTTCTTCGGATCGTCGCAACTCTCGCAGTTCATGGATCAGACCAACCCGCTCTCGGAGATCACCCACAAGCGCCGCCTGTCGGCGCTCGGGCCGGGTGGTCTGACACGCGAACGCGCAGGCTTCGAGGTGCGCGACGTGCATCCGACGCACTACGGCCGTATCTGCCCGATCGAGACGCCGGAAGGTCCGAACATCGGCCTTATTAACTCGCTCGCGACGTTCGCGCGCGTCAACAAATACGGCTTCGTCGAGACACCGTATCGCAAGGTGAAGGACGGCCGCGTCACCGACGAGGTGGTCTATCTCTCGGCGATGGAAGAGGGCCGCTATCACGTCGCGCAGGCCAACCTGCCGCTCGACAACCGCGGCCGTTTCACTGAAGACCTCGTGGTCTGCCGTCATGCCGGCGAGGTGCTGCCGGTGACGCCGGACAAGGTCGACTTCATGGACGTGTCGCCGAAGCAGCTCGTCTCGGTCGCCGCGGCGCTCATTCCGTTCCTCGAGAACGACGACGCCAACCGCGCGCTGATGGGCTCGAACATGCAGCGTCAGGCGGTGCCGCTGGTGCGCGCCGAGGCGCCGTTCGTCGGCACCGGCATGGAAGGCGTGGTCGCCCGCGACTCGGGCGCAGCGATCGCCGCGCGCCGCTCGGGCGTGATCGATCAGATCGACGCCACCCGCGTTGTTATCCGCGCAACGGAAGATCTCGATCCGACCAAGTCGGGTGTCGATATCTATCGTCTCATGAAGTACCAGCGCTCGAACCAATCGACCTGCATCAATCAGCGTCCATTGGTGAAGGTCGGCGATATCGTCAAAAAGGGCGACATCATCGCGGACGGCCCGTCCACCGATCTCGGCGAACTCGCGCTCGGCCGTAACGTGCTGGTCGCGTTCATGCCGTGGAATGGCTACAACTTCGAAGACTCGATCCTGCTCTCGGAGCGGATCGTCAAGGAAGACGTCTTCACCTCGATCCATATCGAGGAATTCGAAGTGATGGCCCGCGACACCAAGCTGGGTCCCGAGGAAATCACACGCGACATTCCGAACGTTTCGGAAGAAGCGCTGAAGAACCTCGATGAAGCCGGCATTGTCTACATCGGCGCCGAGGTCCGCGCGGGCGACATCCTGGTCGGCAAGATCACGCCGAAGGGCGAAAGCCCGATGACCCCGGAAGAAAAGCTGTTGCGCGCGATCTTCGGCGAGAAGGCTTCCGATGTTCGCGACACCAGCTTGCGCGTGCCTCCGGGCGTGCAGGGCACGATTGTCGAGGTCCGCGTCTTTAACCGCCACGGTGTCGACAAGGATGAGCGTGCGCTGGCAATTGAGCGGGAAGAAATCGAGCGTCTTGCCAAGGACCGCGACGACGAGCAGGCGATTCTCGACCGCAACGTCTACGGCCGCCTCGCTGATCTGCTCGAAAACCGTCAGGGCATTGCCGGCCCGAAGGGCTTCAAGAAGGATACCAAGATCACCAAGTCGGTGCTCGAGGAATATCCGAAGTCGCAGTGGTGGCTGTTCGCATCGCCAAACGACAAGCTGATGGCCGAGATCGAGGCCATGCGGAAGCAGTACGACGAGTCGAAAAAGGGCCTCGAGCAGCGCTTCCTCGACAAGGTCGAAAAGCTGCAGCGTGGTGACGAGTTGCCGCCCGGCGTGATGAAGATGGTCAAGGTCTTCGTCGCCGTGAAGCGCAAGATTCAGCCTGGCGACAAGATGGCTGGTCGTCATGGCAACAAGGGTGTGGTCTCGAAGATCGTTCCGATCGAGGACATGCCGTTCCTCGAGGACGGCACCCACGCCGATATCGTGCTTAACCCGCTCGGCGTGCCCTCGCGCATGAACGTCGGTCAGATTCTCGAAACTCACCTCGGCTGGGCATGCGCCGGCCTTGGCAGGCGGATCGGACAGGCTGTCGATGCCTATCTCGCGAGCGCGAAGCAGGAAACCAAGCCGCTGAAGGAGACGCTCAAGAAGGTCTATGGCGACAACGAGACCATCAAATCGCTCAACGATCATGAACTCGTCGAGCTCGGCCGCAATCTGAGCCGCGGCGTTCCGATCGCAACGCCGGTGTTCGACGGCGCCAAGGAAGCCGATATCGAGCAGATGCTCGAGCTCGCTGGCATGGACAGGTCAGGCCAGTCGACCGTCTATGACGGGCGGACCGGTGACTCGTTCGATCGCAAGGTTACGGTGGGCTACATCTACATGCTCAAGCTGCACCACCTTGTTGATGACAAGATCCACGCGCGCTCGATCGGACCTTACTCGCTCGTCACCCAGCAGCCGCTGGGCGGCAAGGCGCAGTTCGGTGGCCAGCGTTTCGGCGAAATGGAGGTGTGGGCCCTCGAGGCTTACGGCGCGGCGTACACGCTCCAGGAAATGCTGACGGTGAAGTCGGACGACGTCGCGGGCCGTACCAAGGTCTATGAGGCCATTGTGCGAGGCGACGATACTTTCGAGGCAGGCATTCCGGAATCGTTCAACGTGCTGGTCAAGGAAATGCGCTCACTGGGCCTGAATGTCGATCTGCACAACTCCAAAGTCGGCGGCATGTCCGAAGCGGCCGAGTAGCAGTTTGAGAACGCCTATTCCCGGCGCGGCGCATCGTACAGCGATGCGTCGCAAAACCGGGACCGCAACGAATTCCGCGGACCGTTAAGGTTCCGGATCGGCAGCGCACCGGATCTCGGCTCGCGCAGCATCCGGAACGCGGCCGTCGAGGAGAAGACCATGAACCAAGAAATAATGAATTTATTCAATCCGACGACTCCGGCCCAGGTCTTCGACCAGATCCGGATTTCGATCGCGTCGCCGGAGAAAATTTTGTCGTGGTCCTACGGCGAGATCAAAAAGCCGGAGACGATCAACTACCGCACGTTCAAGCCGGAGCGTGACGGCCTGTTCTGCGCGCGCATCTTCGGTCCGATCAAGGACTACGAGTGCCTGTGCGGCAAGTACAAGCGGATGAAATACAAGGGCATCATCTGCGAGAAGTGCTCGGTCGAAGTGACGCTATCGCGCGTGCGCCGCGAGCGCATGGGTCATATCGAGCTGGCTGCACCCGTTGCCCACATATGGTTTCTGAAGTCGCTGCCCTCCCGCATCGGCCTCTTGCTCGACATGACGCTGAAGGATCTCGAGCGCATTCTCTACTTCGAATACTACGTCGTTCTGGAGCCGGGTCTTACTGCGCTCAAGGACCGTCAGTTGCTGTCGGAAGAGGAATACCTTCGCGCGCAGGACGAATACGGCCAGGACAGCTTCACCGCCATGATTGGCGCCGAAGCGATCCGGGAATTGCTGAAGGGCCTTGAACTCGAGAGGCTTGAGGCGGAACTGCGCGCGGAGATGCAGGCGACTGAGTCCGATATCAAGCACAAGAAGCTCGCCAAGCGCCTGAAGATCGTCGAAGCCTTCCGCTTTTCCGGCAACAAGCCGGAGTGGATGATCCTCACCGTGGTGCCGGTGATTCCGCCGGACTTGCGTCCACTGGTGCCGCTCGACGGCGGCCGCTTCGCCACGTCCGACCTCAACGATCTGTATCGCCGCGTCATCAACCGCAACAACCGTCTGAAGCGGCTGATGGAGCTGCGTGCGCCTGACATCATCATCCGTAACGAGAAGCGAATGCTTCAGGAAGCGGTTGATGCGCTATTCGACAACGGCCGTCGCGGCCGCGTCATCACCGGCGCAAACAAGCGGCCGCTGAAGTCGCTCGCCGACATGCTGAAAGGCAAGCAGGGGCGCTTCCGGCAGAACTTGCTCGGCAAGCGTGTCGATTATTCCGGCCGCTCCGTCATTGTCGTCGGTCCCGAACTGAAGCTGCACCAGTGCGGCTTGCCGAAGAAGATGGCGCTGGAACTGTTCAAGCCGTTCATCTATTCGCGGCTCGATGCCAAGGGTCTGTCTACGACCGTGAAGCAGGCAAAGAAGCTCGTTGAAAAGGAACGTCCCGAGGTCTGGGATATTCTCGATGAGGTCATTCGTGAGCACCCGGTGCTCCTGAATCGCGCGCCGACGCTTCACCGGCTCGGTATTCAGGCGTTCGAGCCGGTTCTGATCGAGGGTAAGGCGATCCAGCTTCATCCGCTGGTCTGCGCCGCCTTCAACGCCGACTTCGATGGCGACCAGATGGCCGTCCACGTTCCGCTTTCGCTCGAGGCGCAGTTAGAGGCGCGCGTGCTGATGATGTCGACCAACAACATCCTGCACCCGGCGAACGGTCAGCCGATCATCGTTCCCAGCCAGGACATCGTGCTCGGTCTTTACTATCTTTCGATCATGCGTGAGGGCTTGCCCGGGGAAGGCAAGGTGTTCGGCGATATGGCCGAGCTGGAGCATGCGCTCCATTCCCGCGTCATCCATCTTCATACCAAGATCAAGTATCGCTGGGATGTGATCGGCGAGGATGGCGAGTCCGTAAAGCGTCTGATCGAAACCACTGCCGGCCGCGTCATGCTCGGCCAGGTGCTGCCGAAGTCGCCAAAGATCTCGTTCGACGTCATCAACAAGCTGATGACCAAGCGCGAAATCTCCGGCGTGATCGATCAAGTCTATCGCCACTGTGGTCAGAAGGAGACGGTGATCTTCTGCGACCGGATCATGGCGCTCGGCTTCTACAATGCGTTCAAGGCCGGAATCTCCTTCGGTAAGGACGACATGGTGGTCCCGCATGGAAAGTGGAAGATCGTCGACACCACGCGTACGCTGGCGAAGGATTTCGAGCAGCAGTACAACGATGGTCTGATCACGCATGGCGAGAAGTACAACAAGGTCGTTGACGCATGGTCCAAGGCGACGGAGGAAATCGCCAAGGAGATGATGAAGGAAATTTCTTCGACCAAGAAGGACGCCAAGGGCGTCGAGGCCCAGATCAACTCGATCTACATGATGGCGCATTCCGGCGCGCGCGGTTCGCCCGCCCAGATGCGCCAGCTCGCCGGCATGCGCGGCCTGATGGCGAAGCCGTCGGGCGAGATCATCGAGACGCCGATCATCTCCAACTTTAAGGAGGGGTTGTCGGTTCTCGAATATTTCAACTCGACCCATGGCGCCCGCAAGGGTCTCGCAGACACCGCGTTGAAGACCGCAAATTCGGGCTATTTGACCCGCCGTCTGGTCGACGTCGCGCAGGACTGCATCATCACCCAGGATGACTGCGGCACCAAGCTCGGCATCAAGATGCGCGCTATCGTCGATGCCGGCACGGTGGTGGCGTCACTCGGATCGCGCATCCTGGGCCGCACGGCCTGCGATGACATCCGTGATGCCGCGAACAACAAGGTGGTAGTCAAGCGTAACACCTTGATGGAAGAAAGCCATGTCGATCAGATCTCCCGGGCCGGTATCCAGGAAGTCAAGATCCGCTCGGCCCTGACTTGCGAACTGGTCAACGGCATCTGCGGCAAGTGCTACGGCCGTGATCTGGCTCGCGGCACGCCCGTCAATCACGGCGAGGCTGTCGGCGTCATCGCGGCGCAGTCGATTGGCGAGCCTGGCACGCAGCTCACGATGCGCACGTTCCATATCGGTGGCGCTGCGCAGATCAACGAGCAGTCGGTGATCGAGTCGAACTTCGACGGCAAGATCACGTTCAGGAACAGGGCGATCGCAAGAAACGGCGAAGGTAATCTGGTTGCGATGGTGCGTAACATGGTTGTCGCCGTTGTCGATGCGGACGGCACTGAACGCGCAACTCACCGCATTCAATACGGCGCGCGCATGCACGTTGACGAAGGTGACATGGTCAAGCGCGGCCAGCGTATCGCCGAGTGGGATCCCTACACCCGGCCGATTTTGACAGAGCTTGAGGGTACTATCGGATTCGAGGATTTGGTCGAAGGTCAGTCGATCTCCGAAACGCTCGACGAATCCACCGGTATTGCCAAGCGCATCGTTATCGACTGGCGCTCGACGCGTGGGGGAGCCGACTTGCGTCCAGCCATCGTGATCAAGGGCAAGGACGGCAAGGTGCTGAAGCTACCCCGTGGCGGCGACGCCCGCTACATGCTGTCGGTAGACGCCATTCTGTCGGTCGACGTTGGCGCCAAGGTGAAACCCGGCGACATCCTGGCGCGTATCTCGACCGAGAGCGCCAAGACCCGCGACATCACCGGCGGTCTGCCGCGAGTGGCCGAACTGTTCGAGGCTCGCAGGCCGAAGGATGCGGCAATCATCGCGGAAATCGCCGGCACCATCCGGTTCGGCCGCGATTACAAGAACAAGCGCCGCATCTCGATAGAGCCGGTCGACAAGGACGAGGAGACCCGCGAGTACCTTATTCCGAAAGGCAAGCACATCCATCTGCAGGATGGTGACATCGTCGAGAAGGGCGATTTTATCGTCGATGGCAATCCCGCGCCGCACGACATCCTGGCGATCAAGGGCATCGAGGAACTCGCTGCCTATCTGGTCAACGAAATCCAGGAAGTTTACCGCTTGCAAGGCGTGCTCATCAACGACAAGCACATCGAGGTGATTGTTCGTCAGATGCTTCAAAAGGTCGAGATTACCGATCAGGGCGAGACCGACATGATCTCGGGCGAGCAAATCGACAAGATCGAGTTCGACCGGCTCAACCTCAAGGCCAAGGAAGAGGGTAAGAAGATCGCCACGGGAACGCCGGTTCTGCTCGGCATCACCAAGGCCAGCCTGCAAACCCGCTCGTTCTTCTCGGCGGCGTCATTCCAGGAAACCACGCGCGTGCTCACCGAGGCTGCCGTCAACGGCAAGGTGGACCCGCTCGAGGGCCTGAAGGAAAACGTCATCGTGGGTCGACTCATTCCGGCAGGTACCGGCGCGTCGATGGCCAAGATCCGCGAAGTTGCGGTCAAGCGCGACAAGCTGATTCTCGACGAGCGCGAAAAACAGGCGACGATCGTGCCGTCCGCGCCGGAGGCCGAACCGCTGGCTCTACCGCCGGCAGAGTAGGCATCGGCTGATCTCAGATGAAAAGGGCCGGCGCAAGCCGGCCTTTTTTCGTTGTGCCGCATCAGGCAATCCTTCGCGCAACCTCACTGCTTTTCCGAAATGGAAACAGTTTATGCGGTCAGCGTGAGGAAAAATTAATTTCAAGTTTAGCTAATCGGTCTTTCCGCGAGGCATTTATCTCTCCGCCGAGGCGAAATGATATACTGCGCGCAGATGGTGCGCTGGAGTGCAGGATGATGATCGCCGCAAGAAAACGGGTAGCCCGCAAGTCGGTCCGGCAATCGGCCTGGATCACTCTGGACGGCGGTTTTGCCGCAAGGCCATGCATCGTGCTCGACCTCTCGGCTGCGGGCGCCAAGATTACTGTCGATGACGCTGGCGCTGTACCAAGCGTTTTCCGGTTGGCTTTCTCCCGCGACGCGAGAGAAGGGCACTCGTGCAAGGTGGTGTGGCGACGCCAGGGGACGCTAGGCGTCAAGTTCATTCGCTGAAATTTCGAAGTCCCGCTCTCAAGGAGATGACCAGAGTCTGTCACCGCTTCATGGAAACGGTGAAGCACTCTATCTTTTGATTTGGGGCGTCTTCTTCACGCGAACCGGTTTCCAGTTCGCTCGAAAACGCTATAGCCCGGTCTAAGGCCCCTACGCCAATCCTCCTTCATGCGATTCCGGGCGCGGCGGTGATGAGGATGGCCGCATGTTGGATCTGTTCATCGGTCTGGTCAGGCCCAGAGCCAGACGCCCAATGAAGCGCGCCCATCGGCGTGCGCGCCAGGTCAGGCCATTGTCAATAGATAGCGAACGAAGATGCCAGGCTTTCGCCTCCGACCATGCATCACACTCCATCTTGACGGGGTCGTCGTAGAAGGTCTCGATCTTGGCGCGATCCATGCCTTCGGTCGAGAGCCAGTGCGGGATGTGGACATTGCAGAGTCGCTCGACGTCGGTAAACACCTTGTCGGTACCGGTGCCAGCGGCCGGGCACGAGGTCGCGAAAGCGTCGCCGACGAGAGCGACCCTGGCCTGCCGATGATTTTCCGTAACATACAAATCTGCCGGTCTGATCTTGATCGGTCCGCTAACTTTGAAACCTCCGGTCATACGGTCGAGGCCGGGCATGACCGCGCGCATCGTCGCCTCGGGGTTGTTGCGGAATTCGCGAAACCAGATGTCGTCGATTGGCCGATAGACCATCATGTTGGCCCGCATGGTATTGCCGATCGGAAACAGGGAGAGATAGGCCATCCGTGCGCCAGAGCGTTTCGGCCAATATGTCAGGGCCGGGAAGGGAAACGCCGATAGATCGACCGGCACGACGTTGAAGCCGAGCGTCACGGAATGACATTCGCTGATGACGCGGCGCCTGAGGCCGAGCAGATGACGCAGGCTGACGCTAAGACCGTTCGCAAGCACGATCAGGCGCGCAGAAATTATTTCTCCATTGGCCAGCACCAGGCGCTGGCGTTCGTCGCTCGTGGCGACCTCGACGACTTTCGTGTTTAGGATCTCGACGTTGGGCGAGATTTGTGCACGCATGGCATTGACGAGAGTGTCGTACATCACGCCGTGCTGGTCGCTTGGCTTTTTCGCCACCACAAAACCGAACCGCGCCTCCCAGATCTCGCCATCAATGGTCGTCGCCCGCAGTATTTCTTCCTCAAGCCCTGTCCTGCGTAGTCGTGGAAGTTGAGTGCCGCCGAGCTTTTCGCAGCGCAGGTCGGGCGGATACGTCAAATGTGGATCAATCATGATCGCAGGGATGCCTGCACGGCCCAGCATCGCGGCGGTGGTCGAGCCGGCCAGTCCGCCGCCAACGATCGCAACATCCGTATAGCGCATGGATTGGTCCTCGTTCCGGAAGGGTTATTATTGCGCCGCAAAGGCAAATAAAATCTTGAAAGCGTCAAAGGATCGAAGGGCGACCGTCTCGATACAATTTAACTGAAAAGCAACGGGGGAGGACCAGTATCGCGGGCCGGGTGGGTCGCCGAGGATGATCCGAGGCGTCTGATGATTTCAGTAAACATTTGTTCACCAACACTGGACCTTGCGGCGCCCTGGGACGATCTCGTTCGGCGGGCGTCATCCAATGTGTTCATGAATCCGGCTGCCCTGATGGCCGCAAACGAGAGCGGGTTTGCGAGCGTCCATGTTCTGCTGGCGTGGGACGACAGTACCGGACTCAAGAAGTTGGTTGGCGTATGGGCCTTTCAGGTTCGCAGAATTTCGCGGCTATGGCCCGCGGTGCTTGAAGCATTGCCCTACAACTACGCTTTTCTTTCCAGTCCGGTCGTGGATCCTGCTTTCGTCCGAGATGTCATTCCAAGCTTTTTATCGGCGATCCGTGACAGTCGCTCACTGCCCAAGGTGATCATTCTGAAATCGCTCGATGCCGAGGCCCGGAGCTTCGAAACGCTTGTTGATGCGTTGACGGAACAGGGCTGTGCCTACCTCAGACTGTCTGAGAATGCGCGGCCTCACGCGACTCCTGATATTGGCGTGAAACGGTCAGGCTCGACCCGGAAGAAGCTGCGGCAGGATTGGAACCGCCTTTCCGCCGTAGGCAGTGTCGATATCGTCAATCTCCGCGCCGCGGATACGAGAGAGGCGTTCGAGATGTTTCTGAAGCTGGAAGCCGCAAGCTGGAAAGGAGCGCGCGGCACGGCTTTGTTATGCAAGTCCGCGGATGCAGCCTTCGCCAGGCAGATGATCGCCGCGCTCGCCGAACGGGGCAATGCTTCGGTTGCTTTGCTTCGTGTTGATCGGCAGGCTATCGCCGCGCAGGTGCTGATGTATTGCGGCGCTACGGCCTATACTTGGAAAACGGCCTTCAGTCATGACTACGCGAAATACTCACCCGGCGTGTTGCTGATCGACAAGATCACGGACGACCTGTTCTCCTCCGCGGGGATCGAAGCGATCGATTCCTGTTCCTACGAACGGAGCTTTATGGCTCAGCTCTGGGCGGGCCGCCGAAAGATGGTCGATCTGCTGGTCGATGTTGGGCCGGGTCGATCGCCGACGTTTTTGCTGGAAGCCATTCGCCAACGGGGCTACGGGCAACTCCGTCGGCTTCGCGACGAAGTTCGGAGTTGGTCGACGCCGGCCAACCCGAAAGCGACTAAATAAGTGACGTATCGCCTTCGGCTTATTTCGAAAGTGCAGCCGAGGAGCGATGCCGTATTTCGAGGTCGTCAATCCGGCGTGGCTTGCCTTTGGTTGCGCAAAGAACCAAACTGCGGCCGCCGGTTTGATCTGCCGCAAGAACCGGTGATCGTGAGACAATGGTGCACGGACCAAAGAACAGCCTTCTGGCGAGCATACCGGACACGGAATGGATCGAAATTCAGAAGCTGTGTGAGTTTGTCCAACTTCCGCTTGGTTGCGTGCTGTACGAACCACGCGGCCCATTCGATTATGTGTACTTTCCCGAAACTGCGATCATCTCCAACCTCGCTCCGCTCAAGACCGACAGGACAGCTGAGACGTCGACCACGGGACGGGAGGGGATGATCAACGTCGGAGCCATCATGGGCGATGATCAATCCATGCATCGCGCCGTCGTCCAGGTTTCCGGCGACAGCATCCGGATTTCGTTTCGGGAATTTCAGGAGCTGCAAGCGCGTCTGCCAGTATTTCGGCGCAAGCTCAACGCCTACTCACGAGCGTTCCTTGCACAGGTGATGCAGTCCGTTGCGTGCAACGCCAGTCATACGCTTCTTCAGCGCTGCGCACGATGGCTGTTGAAGTCTCACGATCGCGTCGATGGTGACGAACTTCGACTTACGCAACAATTCCTGGCCGAAATGCTCGTGGTCAGCCGCGTGGCCGTTAATGCTGAGCTAAGAAAGTTTCAGCAATTGCAGGTTCTCACATACAGCCGCGGCATCATTACCATACTGGACCGTAGACTGTTGGAGCGCACATCCTGCGAATGCTATCGCGCGGTCCGGCGCGAGTACGACAGGCTACTGCCTGGTTCTTTCACCAAATAAAATCCCGACTATGTAAACTAGTTGGCTATACGGTCGCTGTTTCCATCAGTACACAAAGAAATCCAATAATGGAGGAGTGCACCGATGCCGCGACACATCTCTTTTTACGATGAATCTCTGGGTAAGCAGATCGACGGTTCATACACTTCGGATGGCAAGGTGATCCATGCCGGTTCGGGAGATCTGGGTGCCAAAAGCGCCACCATTGGCCATCTTGGTAACGCCACCACGTTTCCCGTCGATCAGGTAGGGCAGGATCTTCTGGCTCAGAAGCTGCTGAGCGAGCTGGCTCATCGCGAAGCGAAGAACGGCCACGGTCACGGCCACTAGGTCAAAGTCAAATAGATGATGTGAGCCGCCATTGCGGTTCACATGTCATCGTCGCTTTCTGCCGCGGAGGCCCCCGTTGTGTTGGCCCCGCTGCAGGCAGCTGCGGTTAAAAAACCGTATCTCAAGCTCCATTCAGGCGTTTCTGGTTTCCAGTGCTTCGTGCGCTACAGCCTCAGCAGCTTGGGCTCGTCATTTCCAGACGCGTTAATCATTTGAAGCGGTGAGCGGCGCGTTCGCTTGCCTTGATCGGGTAACCTGCGGTCGCTGACGCGCTTGAGAAGCGGCGCCTGTTGCTCAGCTTATCTTCTGCGCGTGACGTGCGGTCATCCCCTAGCGACGACTCATTCGACTTCACCCGCCGGCGGACATCCCGCGATAACGAATTCCAGCCGTCGCAGGGCGTCTGTCAGGACCAGTTCGGTCTGCGAGCCTGCAGATCGTAGCTCAATTTGAGTGGTTCCGTTTCGTGGCGGTCCTGTCAAAATCGACAGAAGATTCGCAGGGCCAGGGCGGCGTTTTGATTCGACGCGCGATTGGGGATACTGCTCGGCGAGAAATCGGGCAGGAGCCGGATTCGGTGGTGTCCCTTTCTGGAGCAAGCTGGAGCGTCCGATGGTGGGGGCCTGTCGCGACGAAAAGGCCATTGTTACGAACGGTATCCGGCCATCGGCGTGCCGACGGCCCTGCCGAAACCGGGTGAGGCGGAAGGTGGTACGAAACGGTCAGAAGTGCTTTTGTTATGGCGTTTCAGCCTTGACTTGATGACTCGCCGTGGATAAAACCCGCGCACTTAACGGCAGGCGGTGAGCTCCACTAACGTCGGAACGGACCACCCTTTCTATCTGGTTTGATTGATAGAGACGGGCACCAACCTCGACGAATGCTGCTCAGACGCTGCCGAAATAGCTAGGCAATGCCAGGACGATGGTCATTCTCTTGAGCAAGATCTCTCAAGATTGATTTCGGATGCATGACCTCGGTGGAGGCTGGCCGGTTCGTTCCGGTTGGCGTTGGTCGCGGTCCTCTGTGGCGTCGAAGCGCTTCCCGTTCAGCAGTGAACGGTTGGCGCGATTTCGTTTTGCGTGAAACCATTCATGCATCGCGAGCGGGTGAGCGGTAGCTCCGGACGAAGTGCGAAGCCGATCGGGGTTTCGCGTAAATATAAGGGTGAAGGCGAACGATGCCGACGATCAACCAACTGATCGCAAGTCCGCGCGTCATACAGAAGTCGCGCAAGAAGGTGCCTGCGTTGCAACAATCGCCGCAAAAGCGCGGCGTGTGCACGCGTGTTTACACCACGACTCCGAAGAAGCCCAATTCGGCGCTGCGCAAGGTCGCTAAGGTGCGCCTGACCAATGGCTTCGAGGTCATTGGTTATATCCCAGGTGAAGGGCACAACCTTCAGGAACATTCCGTGGTCATGATCCGTGGCGGCCGCGTGAAGGACTTGCCGGGCGTGCGCTATCACATCCTCCGCGGCGTCCTCGACACCCAGGGCGTCAAGAACCGCAAGCAGCGTCGTTCGAAGTACGGCGCGAAGCGTCCGAAATAAGCGGGAACAGAAACGATGTCGCGTCGCCATTCTGCCGAAAAGCGTGAAGTGCTCCCCGACCCGAAGTTCGGAAACGTCGTTATTACGAAGTTCATGAACTCGATTATGTATGCCGGGAAAAAGTCGGTCGCCGAAAGCATCGTCTACGGCGCGCTCGACCTGATCGAGGTCAAGACCAAACAGGGTCCGCTGACCGTGTTCGAGCAAGCGCTCGAAAATGTCATGCCGACCATCGAAGTGCGGTCGCGTCGCGTCGGCGGTGCCACCTATCAGGTGCCGGTGGAGGTTCGTTCGACCCGCCGTCAGGCGCTCGGTATTCGTTGGCTGATTACGGCTGCGCGGGGGCGCAACGAAAAGACGATGACGGAGCGGCTCTCGGCCGAACTGCTCGATGCGTCGAACAACCGGGGCAGCGCGGTCAAGAAGCGGGAGGACGTGCACAAGATGGCGGAAGCCAACCGTGCGTTCTCGCACTATCGCTGGTAACGGCGACGCAACAGGAATTTAAGGACAGCTCCATGCCCCGCCAACATGCCATCGAGGATTACCGTAATTTCGGTATCATGGCGCATATCGACGCCGGCAAGACCACCACGACCGAGCGCATCCTTTATTACACCGGCAAGAGCCACAAGATCGGCGAAGTGCACGAAGGTGCCGCGACGATGGACTGGATGGCGCAGGAGCAGGAGCGCGGTATTACCATTACGTCGGCCGCGACCACCGCATTCTGGGACGGCAAGCGTCTGAACATCATCGATACCCCCGGCCACGTCGACTTCACTATCGAGGTAGAGCGTAGTTTGCGGGTGCTCGACGGCGCCGTATGCGTGCTCGATAGCAACCAGGGTGTTGAGCCGCAGACCGAAACGGTTTGGCGTCAGGGCGACAAGTACAAGGTGCCGCGCATCGTCTTCTGCAACAAGATGGATAAGACCGGCGCCGACTTCTACAAGTGTCTGGCCGACATCGTCGATCGGCTCGGCGCGCGCCCGGTGGCGTTGCAGCTTCCGATCGGCTCGGAGAACAACTTCAAGGGAATGATCGACCTCGTCCGCATGAAGGCGCTGGTCTGGAACAACGAAGCGCTTGGTGCGATGTACGACATCGCCGAGATCCCCGCAGATCTTGCAGACAAGGCCAAGGAATATCGCGAGAAGCTGGTGGAAGCCGCCGTCGAGCTCGATGATGACGCCATGGCCGCCTACCTCGATGGCACCGAGCCGGATGAAGCTACCCTGAAGGGGCTGATCCGTAAGGCCGTCATCACCGGCGCGTTCTATCCCGTCCTGTGCGGTACGGCGTTCAAGAACAAGGGTGTGCAGCCGCTTCTTGACGCCGTGGTCGCTTACTTGCCGTCACCGCTCGACGTGCCCGCCATCAAGGGCACCGACGACAAGGGCAACGAGGTCGTTCGTCACGCAGACGACAAGGAGCCGATGTCGCTGCTGGCGTTCAAGATCATGGACGACCCGTTCGTCGGCACCATCACGTTCTGTCGCATCTACTCCGGCATTCTTCAGAGCGGCACAGGCGTGATCAACTCAACGCGCGAGAAGAAGGAGCGCATCGGCCGGATGCTGCTGATGCATGCGAACAATCGCGAGGACATCAAGGAAGCCTATGCCGGCGACATCGTCGCGCTGGCCGGCCTGAAGGAAGCGCGCACCGGTGACACGCTGTGCGATTCAGCTCATCCGGTGATCCTTGAAAAGATGGAGTTTCCTGATCCGGTCATCGAGATCGCAATCGAGCCCAAGTCCAAGGCTGACCAGGAAAAGCTCGGTGTCGCGCTGGCGAAACTCGCGGCGGAAGATCCGTCATTTCGTGTCTCCACCGATCAGGAGTCCGGCCAAACCATCCTCAAGGGCATGGGCGAACTCCATCTCGACATCAAGGTTGATATCCTCAAGCGCACCTACAAGGTCGATGCCAACATCGGCGCGCCGCAGGTGGCGTTCCGCGAGCGGGTCACTAAGCGTGTCGAGCACAGTTACACCCACAAGAAGCAGACCGGCGGTACCGGTCAGTTCGCGGCTGTTACGATCATTGTCGAGCCGAGCGAGCCTGGCAAAGGTTACGAGTTCGAGTCGAAGATCGTCGGCGGCGCGGTGCCCAAGGAATACATTCCCGGCGTTGAGAAGGGCATCGAGAGCGTGCTCGGCTCCGGCGTGGTTGCGGGCTTCCCGGTGGTCGATGTCAAGGTGCAACTCATCGACGGCAAATACCATGACGTCGACTCGTCGGCACTGGCGTTCGAAATCGCGACCCGCGCCTGTTTCCGCGAGGCGCTGCAGAAGGGCAAGTCGGTGCTGCTCGAGCCGATCATGAAGGTCGAGGTAGTGACGCCTGAAGACTATACCGGATCGGTCATCGGCGATCTCAACTCGCGGCGCGGCCAGATCCAGGGTCAGGACATGCGCGGCAACGCTAACGTCATCAACGCGATGGTGCCGCTCATGAACATGTTCGGTTACGTGAATAACCTGCGCTCGATGAGCCAGGGGCGCGCCACCTTTACCATGCAGTTCGATCATTACGCTGAAGCGCCGGCGAATGTGTCGGCAGAAGTCCAGAAAAAGTTTGCCTGATTGTCGCTGGCGACAGTCAACGACTGAACGGAGAGTCAAATGGCCAAAGCGAAATTTGAACGTAACAAGCCGCATTGCAACATTGGGACGATTGGTCATGTTGATCATGGCAAGACGTCATTGACGGCTGCGA
>NZ_JAVDPZ010000050.1:0-21899 GCF_031453995.1 Nitrobacter vulgaris
GTTGCAGACCTCAGGCGGAAACTTGTTGGTCGTCTTACTCATGGTGGCTCCATCCTCTCAAGAGTTGGAGCCTCCGGCAAACCCGGGGCGGTTCACTCGTGGAATATACGGGCCCGGGTTCTCTCAGAACGAATTGGGGTCAAGCCGGGGCGGGCCCGCCCGATTAGAGCGTACTCAAATCACTCGGCACGTCACCGAACGCTTTCAACACCACCGCGTCGGAAAATTCACCGCTGCCCGGATCCCCGGTACGACTGAATGCAACGGCGCCAACGTTTTCGGCGATGCGCGACAGCACCTCCGCTCGCCGAATGGCAGCTGATGCGCTTTGACATTCCGCGGCTTCGCCTGGTGCAACGCCGTCTTCAGTTGTTCGTCCTCTTTTGTGGAAGGTGAGTGCGGCATTCTGCCCCGCTAAGCTATTCCGACTGCCACAGAGCTAGCCGATTCTCGTCAAATTCGCCGGTCATAGAAACGCGCGAGTGATACGCCAAACATCATGGGGAGATGTTATGACCATCAAGAATGTCGTTATTCCTTTGGAAACTGAGTATCTCCAAGAAACGGCAAGAGAATACGGTATTTCCCGCACCAAGCTCGTGCAGGTTGTGATGGAAAAAGTTGTAAGGGACGAACTCGTTTCCAAAATTCTAAATAACGAGGTTCTGATTGAGCAGCCCCAGCCAAGGTACCGGCGTTTTCGTAAAAAGAACGCCGCTTTAACCACCGCCGTTCTGGAGCGACCGCGTCAGCGAAACTAAGGGGTTGCCGTTTTCGGATTTGCACGCCATCGCTGAAAGCTTTGGACTCGCAATAAGCGGCCCATGAGTTCATCAGCTGTGCCCGCATCGCTGCAGCGACCATTGTTCTAATGGATGCCCGCCCCTAAGAGGGTCAACTGATTAGAAGGAGCAAAACCGACAGGATGGCGGCCACCACGACAGCGGCTCCCAGCACCAATTTTTCGAGCGGCAGGATCTCTAATTTTGAATTAGGCTGACCCTCTAATGGTTCACCTGTCGCGTGCGCACCGTCCTCAGTCCCGAAGATGATCTCATCCCAAGGGGATACTTCCTTCCGAGGCTCGGGAAATGGGATAATCGTTGAGCTGCGCTTACCGCCCCCGGCCTGGCTTTTGAGCTCGTGAACGGGTTTCTCGTGCCTATGGGGGCGCCGGTCAAGCATGGCTGTCCTCCCTCTCGTAGAGAAGGCATGCAAGCCAATTTCAGCCGGACGAAGATCGTTCCAATGTTTTGCTTCACAATTGCTTGTACAAGGACGGTCTAACGGCTGCGTCCAGGAACTGCTTCGTCGAAGTGGGTCTCCAGTTCACCCCACATGAGTTGCCGCGGTGAACCGAAGGCGGGACCAAAAAGGCCCGCCGGAGTTGGAGCCACAGCGGGCCAATTCGGGACGGAAATCTTAGGTTGGGCATTCCGGCCGATCCAATTTTTGGCCCGGAAAGGATTTCATATCAAGCCTTCTCTATAGTTCACGTTTGAGCACTCGGCTTTTAGACCCCTAGTTGCAAAATTTTTTACGTCCCCGCAATTTCACCTATGGAACGCTTTCCTCGGCGCTGAATTTCCCTCGCGGAGTGTGAGAAATAGTTCTCCGGGAGGGATCTGTGATGTTCTCACTGTTGAGCAAGGCGGTCATGTGCATCGTGGCCCTAATCACCGCCACCGCTACTGGGTATGTTTACTATCACGGTGGGATGGCGGACACCTTCCAGGGTGGGTCACCACAGGCTTGGAAGCATGGAGGCGTTCACGGAGCGCCAGGACCTTTGATGGGCGCGGCCGGGCTGCCCTTGCTCGCTGCATATGGCGTCTACCGGCTTGTTAGCCGTCGCCGGAAAAAGCTGGCCGAATAGTAGCTGCTCTCCTTCTTCGGTGACGAGCACCTCCAAGAGGACCACGCCCCGCTATCGCTTCGGCCGGTGGCGGGGCTTTTTCACACGCGACAAATTGACACTTTGCCAGCCGCCTAGAACGTCGTTCTGATGAACACGTTGAGCAAATACGCTGGATAGGAAATGCTGCCAGCACTAAAGTACCACGTATGGCGGCGCGTCCGGGCTGCTTATTATGCCTTTAGTCTGGCCCGACTGCCTCTCGGCACTGCACTAGGCCGCTCCGTCAGCGCGTGGGAGACGGCGCAAGGGTTTGGAGATAGCCCGAAAGCAAAGTCCTCATGGGATGCCGAATACAGCGAAGGACGCTGGGCCTACATGGGCCAGCAGGATGAACTCGCTCGGTACTGGGTACTGATAGGTTATATGCACACACTTGGTCGCGGCGGCGAATACCTTGACATCGGCTGTGGAGACGGCGTGCTATTTGAGCGTTTCAAGTTTTTAGATTATCAACGCTTTGTCGGGGTTGATATATCGGATGTCGCGATCGAGAAGCTGTGTCGCCACAACGACCATCGCACCAATTTCCTTTCTGCCGATGGCGACGTTTATGAGCCCGCCGGCCATTTCGACATTATCATCTTCAACGAGTCCCTTTACTACTTACGCGAGCCTGTGCCGTCACTTGAGCGTTACGCTCGATCACTGAAATCGGATGGTTGCATCATCGTCTCGACGTACACTAGCTCGAGACGATCACTATCAGTGTTGCGGGAGGTAAAGCGAGAGTTCAAGGTGTTCGATGAGGCTAAGATAACTCAGGGTCAAAATTCCTGGCTCTGCACGGTACTAAAACGCTGAAGCCGAAACATCCTAACACCGATCTTTCGCCAACTTTCTCTTCCCCCAATTGCGGCTCTTCTTGCCTTCCGGATTACCGATCGGCGGTGGAGAGTCGCCATACACGGCCCGATAGAAGTTGATCCGGGCCATGAACACGAACGGGCCGCCGTGCTCCGCGGCCTCGTTCAGAACCTTCGCTGCGCGTTGCCAGGGCTCGGTGTTGCCGACCTTCGGTGGGAGACCGGTCGCATATTCCGCAGCCTCTCCAATGGTGCGGATTATCCGGCCGTCCGGCATCGGGATTGGATCCTCGAAGCGGCGTGACCAGTTCATCATGTAAACAGGTCGATCCCGGTCTGCGTAAACGTCACATAGGTGCCGCTTTCGTGCATCGATAACCAGCCGTTCGCAACGGCGCGGTCAATTCCGGCTCCATATTCGGCCGGAGACCCGCGGAGGTCGTCCAGGAATGGCCAGTTGATCTTCTCGATGTGGATGCGGCCATCCTGAACCGGCTCGATCGAATGGGCGATCTCGATCAGCTTGCGGGCAGCGGCGTCCGGATCGGCATAGGATCTGGCTTCAGCGAATTTTGTCATATCGGCTCAGTGTCCTCTCGCTCTCCGGCTGCAACCACGTGAAGCGATCCGTCCGGCAAGGGTCGCTGCAGTGCTTTCGACTCGTCCCACGGCGCGCGCATCCAGACGTCATGCTCCTCGGTGTTAGTCAGGATCACCGGCATCGCCTTCGGATGTACCTTGGCGACCTCGAGGTTCGGCTGACGGGTGAGGAAACCGAAGACGTCCGCACTGATCTCGCCTTCCTTTGCCTTCCGCACGCAGGTCCAGTTCGTCCAGATCCCGGCAAAGGCCAGCAGCGGCCGGCTCTCGTCGATCGCGAACCAGACAGGCACCTTCCTTCCGTCGATCGTGTCGTACTCCGAAAATGACATGAACGGCACGAGGCACCGGTTTTTGGGGGCAAGCCATCGTTGCCAGTGCTTGCTCGAGGTGTTGCGGATGTTGGTCACGCCGCTGTCCGGCTCGAGCCGCAGCATCTCCTTGAAGTCGACAGACTGACCCTTTGCCTCGAGCTTGGCTGCGCGCTTCTTCGTGGCTTCCATCAGTGCAACCGGCGAGGTCGGCATTCCCCAGCGCGCCATGACGATTTCGCGCTCGCCGGCCGCATTGCGCACGATCGGGGCAGGATAGTCCGGGAAGATGCCGGGCAGGGATTGCAGATTGCCGACACGGCTGTTCATCGCCCCGAACAGGCGCCGGATTGCGTCGACATTTTTCGTCATCGAATAGAGATTGCACACAAGGGACCTACGAGCACGCGTCGTAACCGCAGGTGATAAGAGTCACCAGACCGATCATTGGCCAAGGCAATAACAAGAGAAGGCTTGGCAGAAATTGAATGAAAGCCCAGATGCCGTGCTCGTACCAGGCCCAACCAAGGACAGCCGACCATATGCAAAGCGCGGCGGCGGCCAAGAAGATGGCACCAATCAAACCGGTGCCCGCAAACACGGCAACGGATGGACCGATCAGCCCGAATGTGCCGATCAGGAAGGGCCTGCGGGCATTTGAGTTCATCGCTCGCCCGGCCACCATACTGAAGGCGGATCGTTCGCCGAGATCGTTGTTTGGCGTAGGGCAACCAGTTGCCCGCGCTTGTACCGACGGCCGCGCACCTGCGAACAGTCCTTGCAGGCCATATGGCGCTCGAGCTCATGGATAGGAGTTGTCTTGGGCCGGCGCACAGTCGTCAGATCAACGGCGGAATGCAGGTCACAGCCGGCGCATCGAACCTCAAGATATCGGAAGCCCGCGTTCAGGGCGTCGCCCAGCGTGGGAGAAGGTTGTGCCGGGCCATGAAAACCGAGCATGCGCTGCGACCAGGCGATGCAGGCCAGTTCATCGGCCTCCCTGCGAGCGTCCCGCGCCCTCTCGGCGGACATGCGAACTGAGGTGCCGTAAAGGTGCTCGCGCGACTTCGTGGTCATGGCCGAAAGTGGGGCGGGTCACGGTGGGAGTCCAGCCGCTACAGCTTGGGGTCCGTTTCCGACTGCCCCAAGAGCTTGGCAGCCGGGTTTTCGGATGGGGTCGTGGAGCGGATCAATGGAAACGACGGTGCCCGTTCTATTTATGAACGGTTGCGCGCGAGACTTACGCTGCAGAATCCGCACACGGCCCCGGTTGAACTGGCAATCCAATCGAACACACCGGCATGGCGGCCAGCCACGAACAGCTGTCCTGCCTCGAGGATAGCTGCATACGCAACCATTGAAACGGAGAGCAGAATGGGATGAAGCCGCGGATAGGCGATCGAAATAGCAATTGTCGCAAAGAGATAGGCGCAAACATGCTCAAGGCGAGTATTAAACCCCGTGCGGATCATTTCTTGTCCCGGGGTCCACGATGCAGCCATCAATGCCATGATACAGAGCCAGGCACATAGCCTCAAAGCCGCTTTTACCATTTGTCCCTCGTCAGCATGACTGCGGGGCGGAGCAGGAAGTCCATTGCCCGAATCTACTGCGGTACGCCATCCGGAGGTTCTATGACTTTTAGGGCAGCCTTAGCGACGGGCAGAACTTCCCATCCACGATTGCTCTCCGCATCAATTATCGTCATGCTTTCTATATCGAACGTCGCCCTCGAGGCTTTTTGATCTACGACCGCCTGGGCGATGGCCAAAGCCACCAATCGAACCAGCTCATCACTCATTGCAGGTTCTCCATTTGCCCGACTAACCATTGCATTTTCCGCGTCACATGTGGAGCATCGCGATGCCCCGGACTCCAAGAGACCTGGCGGCTCGGATGGCGGCACGACGCCGGCAGGCCAAGGCTGACGACGGGGTCGAGCGAGAGACCTTCACCCAGCCTCGAGAGCAGGCGCGTCAGACGGCGAGGGCGTTCCTCGATCCCCTGCGTCGCTGACGTTAATTACACACGGTCTGCATTTTGCAGTCTCCGCTTGCGTTGCACACCCTAGCTTGACGGCACAAGCTTGCACCGTAGGGTTGGATCCTGGGTGTTGCGAATGGTGCAATGGACGGTGGCCCGAGCGGGCAAAAAGTCTCCGGGCAAACAGACGCAACATCGAGATTAGGGCAGAGTCGCTGCATGCGGCCATTGATACACTCGCATGAACAGTCAGCATGAGCGGCACGGCAAACCAAAAGAACGGAAATCACCAAAGCCGCTCTAATCTTCATGAGGTGCTCCCTTGCACGGTCCTCCCGCGCTGCCGCTCCACCGGGTTTCTATTTCTGACCAGCATGGAGCGGATTCGATGGATCGAACATCGGTCTGCGGCTTGGAAGCCGCCGCTCTACCACTGAGCTAAATCCGCATGTTTGAGCACATGAGCGGACAGTATGAGCCCAGATGCCTAAATTAAGGTTACATTGAACGGCCGCTGGACCTCACCGGGATACTTCGGAATATGACTGCGGCCCGGTGGCGGAATGGATACGCGGGGGCGTCGCAAGCGCTTCACATCCTGGTTCGAGTCCAGGCTGGGCCTCCAGCTCGCTCCGACGGGGTTTTTTATCTGCGGCTCCCAATCGCGCAGTAAGCTGCTTCCGCCGGCGGACTGTCTTGCATTCGTCACGGTTTGAGGCTGTAATTGCATCTCAACGTTTTGGGGAAGACTAAACGTGGCGATTGGTACTGTGAAGTGGTTCAACGAGCAAAAGGGCTACGGCTTTATTCAGCCGGACGACGGCGGCAAGGACGTATTCGTCCATATCTCCGCAGTAGAGAAGGCAGGATTCACCGGCCTGGCAGAGGGCGCTAAGGTGTCCTACGAGGTCGTCCAGAACCGCGGCAAAGAGAGCGCGGAGAACCTGCGGATAGGTTAGGGAGCTGAGCCGGATGTACGCTCGCTCGCGATGTGGATGGCCCGGGCAATGCTTCGGGCCATTTGCATATTCGGCTGGCGCGCTTGCCTGCAAGCTCAACCCCGCTCCGGCGGGGTTTTCTATTCCGGGAGCTACAGCTCTTTCGACCTTACTCATCGATTTATATCGGCCGTCTCTTCGGCCTGACTTGGGCACCTGCGACCGACGTCACCTATCGACGTTTACGATTGCGCCGGTGCGCGCATCAACATCGACTTCCATATAGCTTCCGGCAATGTCATAGCCCTCGACCTGCCACTCATTGCCCCATTTGTTTGTGTTTGACACGGAAACCAGACCGATTCCGTTGGCGATATCGACAGCCGCCTGAAGCGGCAGAGGTCCAGCCTGGGTGTAGACCTCGGACACCGGTTCCTGAACGTAGCCGATGTCGGCTGCCGACGCGGGAACAGTGAATCCGATCATGACAAAAGCGACGGCGGGAATCAGATTATCTCGCATGATCGTTCTCCAAAGCGCGTTCAGACATTGTTGACACACCTCAGCAAAACGCATGTGGCGGAAGACCGTTCCGCATTGATCTCTTCAACCGGGTCGAGCGGCGGTTCCGGATAGCTGATGAGATTGATCTGGGTTCGCCGCGCAGATTGTTGAGAGAGCGAGATCGAGGGCGCTGTCGTTTTATCCCTTGTCTTGCTTGGTTGGAACATTGCTGAACAGATACCCTTGCTCTGCCAGATAGGTGCGCACAATCAGGCGAATTGCTTCTGATTGTGTGAGCTTTACGCCCCTTGCGCGCTGATCGGCGATGAAGGACCATAAATCCAATTCGTCAGAGGCGAGAAGAGATCGCAGCAAGTCAGCGGTATCCGCTAGGTCTTTTGAGACGGAGAGCAACACCTTGTTGGTCAGGGCGTTCTCAAAGGAAAAATCCAGACGACCTATCAACTCAGCATTCATGGAACGATTCGATCGGGCAGCTTCACGAGCGATCGCAGCCCGCATCCCGGGCGGTAGGCGCAAGACAAATTGATCCGACCCGCGACCGGCTTTTGTGGTTTTGACAGCTTTCTTTGCCATGATAGCACCGTGCGACTTTTCTCTTGGCGAACATAGTATGACCGTGCTATATCATGAGCCGACTTAAAGAATCCATGAGTGCTAGCTGTGGCCAGAACCGATCCGCAAATTCCGATCCGTCTCCCGCGCGATGCTAAGGACTGGATCAAGGCGGAAGTAGAGAGGAATGGCAGTTCGCAGAATAGCGAGATCGTTCGTGCTGTTCGGGAGCGGATGGACCGCGTGACATCAAACCGCAAGGCGAGGGGCTGATGTCGCGCAGCGCGCAAGCATTCCGCCAAACGGATGTTGCCAAAGCCATCAAGGCCACGGTGAGCGCCGGGCTGTCCGTGCGGCGAATCGAAATCGACCGGGACGGAAAGATCGTTGTGGTGATCGGCACACCAGTTCTAGACGCGGCCAACGATAACGAATGGGATTCCGTTCAGTGAAGTGGAAGCTCCCGCCGAGCGTTCATGGTTACATCAACCGCCACGGCAAGGCGGTGTTCTACTATCGCGTACCGGGTTCGCCGAAGGTCCGGCTGAGAGGCCATCCTGGCTCCGATGAGTTCATGCTCGCCTATGACCTCGCCAAGGCCGGCGATCGGCCAAAGGTTGAATTAGGGTCGGGGAGAACCAAGCCCGGCACCGTCAATGCTGCGCTTGTGAGCTACTATCAATCGAGCGCGTTCAGAGATGGCCTTACCGAAAGTTCGCAGAAGATGCGCCGCGCCATCCTAGAAAGATTCCGCGAGGCTCACGGCGACAAGCGCGTGGCCTTGATGACCCAAGCCGCCCTACAGAACATCATCAACAAAAAGACGCCGGCAGGGGCTTTGAATTTTCGGAAGGCTATGCGTGGCTTTTTGGATCATTGCCTAAGTCTCAATTTTATCAAGGCGGACCCGCTGGCAGGTGTGAAACTTGTTGAGGTAAAATCTGCCGGCCACCACACATGGATCGCCGAGGAATGCCGGCAGTTTGAAGCGCACCATAAAATCGGAACGCGCGAGCGCCTTGCCTACGAATTATTGCTGCAAGCAAGTCAGTCTCGCTGCGACGTGGTTCGCATGGGCCGTCAGCACGTTCGCAACGGCATGATGACGATGGGTCGCCAGAAGACAGGCGTTCTCTTTAACGTGCAGGTGACGCCGTCGCTGCAACAGGCCATCGAGGCCATGCCGGTCAGCAACCACATGACTTACCTTCTCACGTCCTTCGGAAAGCCATTCACAGCGGCCGTTTCGGAAACTGGTTTCGGAAAGCCTGCAATGACGCCAAGCTGCCGAATCGGTGTACCTCGCATGGACTGCGCAAGGCGGCAGCGACATACTTCGCAGAGCAGGGCGCGACCGACCATCAACTTATGGCATGGTTCGGGTGGACTACAATTTCGCAGGCGCAGGTTTACACCAAGGCGGCGAATCGGAAGCGTATGGCGGAAGCTGCTGCGAGGCTCATTACCGGAACAGGCATTGGCTCACCCGCTAACCCGGTGAGCCAAATTGAGCCGCAAGTCATTGAAAACAAAGGACTCGAAAATTAAGGTGTCAATCCCACGAGGATTCGAATGAACGGCCGGAGTTGTCTGACCATCGTGCTTGCAGCGGGTGAGGGGACACGGATGCGCTCCTCGCTGCCTAAAGTGCTGCATTCGGTCGGGGGGCAGACGCTGTTGTCGCATGTGTTGGCGGCCGCGCCGGGCGGACCGGGAACGTTGCTGGCGGTTGTTGTTGGTCCTGGCCATGAGGCTGTGGCCGATGAAGCGAAACGGGTGCGGCCCGACGTCATGGCGTTCGTCCAGGGCCAGCGCCTGGGAACAGCACACGCTGTCCTTGCGGCGAAGGAGGCTATCATCCGCGGCGCCGACGATCTGCTGATCGCGTTCGGCGACACGCCGCTGATCTCGGCCGATACGTTCACCCGCATGCGAGCGCCGTTACAGGCCGGTGCGTCGCTGGCCGTGCTTGGCTTTCATGCCCGCAATCCTACGGGGTACGGTCGGCTGATCGTGACCGATGGCCGGCTTACGGCGATCCGCGAGGAAGCGGATGCCAGCGATGACGAACGCCGCGTTACGCTTTGCAACGCTGGCGTCATGGCGTTCGACGGCAAGACAGCGCTGCAAATCATTGAAAAGATCGGCAACACCAACAGCAAGGGCGAATACTATCTCACCGACGCCGTCGGCATCGTCGGCGAGCTTGGTCTGACGGCGGCGGTGATCGAAACCAGCGAGAACGAAGTGCGCGGCATCAACACCAAGGCTCAATTGGCCGAGGCCGAACAGGTCATGCAGACACGATTGCGCGAGGCGGCGCTCGAAGCCGGAGTGACGATGGTGGCTCCCGAGACGGTCTTTCTTTCCGCTGACACCTCATTCGGCAAGGATGTGACCATCGAACCCTACGTAGTCATTGGGCAAGGCGTGACTATCGCCGACGGCGCGGCTATTCACGCATTCTCGCACTTGGTGCAGGCGTCAATCGGCAGGAACGCTTCTGTCGGTCCCTACGCCCGGCTGCGGCCGGGAACGTCGCTGGGCGAGGGCGCGCGGATCGGGAATTTCGTCGAGACCAAGGCCGCCGTTCTCGAAGCCGGAGCCAAGGTCAACCACCTGACTTATATCGGCGATGCCTGTGTCGGGGCCAACGCGAACATCGGTGCGGGAACCATTACCTGCAACTATGACGGCTTTAACAAGCACCGCACCGAGATCGGCGAGGGCGCCTTCGTCGGCTCCAATTCGTCCCTGGTCGCGCCGCTTAAGATCGGCGCTGGAGCTTATGTGGGATCGGGTTCGGTCATCACCAAAAACGTGCCTGACAACGCGCTTGCGGTCGGCCGCGGCCAGCAAAGCCTGCGCGAGGGCTGGGCAAAGAGATTTCGCGAGATGAAGCTGCTCGCCAAAAAGCCAAAGAGCGGTTGAAGAAGGAGCCACGGCGAGCAGGCTCCGGAGAACCGAAGGTTCACTCGTCTTCGAATTCGGAGAATATAGCCCGCGTGAGACGCCAGCCGCGCGGCTTCGCCCGCTGTGGCTTCTCATCCGGGGTATGCCGGACGATCTTCGGCTTTGCGGCCGTGCTGCGGAAAGGCGGTGGCCAATGGGCAAGGCGGGATGACGTTTGCGCAAGCGAGCGGGTGGATGCTCGGGAAAAGCGATGCAGTCCGGTGCTCTTGAAATCGCGTGTATCGCTCACGTTCCATGGCTCCCCTATCATGGAATCTTTCTGCATAAATATTGCGCGTTCGTTAAAGAAGGCCGCAAAATCGAATGGTGGCCGACTCGCCATGGGAGGGGGCGCAGGGCGGAATGCTCAAAGCCTGGACGATTGGTGTGCGGCGATAAAATCCGTCGCGAAGCGGCGGAAAACAGCATAATGTCTGGAATGCCTGCTCCGGTGTCCCGCTTATCGACAGCGATCCCAAAATCAGCCTACCTCACCGCACATTCAACGCATGTGCGCTCGTTTCCATTTGGCGCACGGTTTCCGGTTGTTAGAGAGGAAAAAACGACATGAACAGCGAAATGAAGATTAAAATTGTGTTGGCAGTCATTCTCATCGTCGCAACATTGCTGGGCCTCAACGCGCTGATCGCGGCTGTTCAGAAAAACGATCATGGGGCGACCCATACGAGCAGTGTCTGGCAGCAGGAACTGCCGCTGCAAGCCGAAAAGATCTGGAAGGCCTGATATTTGTTAAGGCGAGGATCCGGGAATTAATGAACCGTATGCTCCACGAGGGGTAACAGCCTCGGGTGGTTGAATCAGGCCCTTCCGGGCCTCCGTTTCATTTCCGTCTCGATTTCACCTATAGCCTGACGCAAGGCGAAAAGTGCTTGCTCATCTACCTCGAACGCGATGGAGCCAAGTTCGGTCGTCGCCAGCTCTATCGCGTAGCGACCATCAGGCCGGATCAAAGGGCGTGAAGCCTTTACCGTGACGATGCTCAGTTGATCGGGGAAGTTCAATACGTCCATCGGGAGACCCTCGGATAGGACGAAGGGAAAAGGCGCCCAGATCCCGATCATGCCCTTTTCTTGCGTGAGGAGTCGAGAGGGGTGGAAGCGAGATTTTATCGGATCTCATGCTTCGCAGCCAGTCGCTCGCGGTATGCTTCCAGTCCGCGTCGCCAATCCTGCCCGGGTTGCCATTCGCCCCTTTCGTCCATGGCGCCGGACTCCAGCATTGCGGCTGCGATCTCCCAGTGGCGGTCCACCCACCCCTGAATTTCCGATTCAGTCATCTGGTGAGACCGGCAGATTCGTTCAGCCATCGCTCGGGCAAGCGGTTCGATGTTTGATGACATGGACATCTTGATAAATGTTGTTAGGTGCTGCGCGACAAACGGTGCTCTCTATCTAGATCCTAGTCCCAATGGAAACCGGCTTTTTGGGCAGGATCATGTTCGATCAAAAAGACGCTCACTCAATGTAGTCGGAACCAGAGTTCGACCCATTGCGAAGAATGTGCGCATCCGCATCCGCTTGACGCGGGGGTGACCTAGTTTACCGGTGACCTTTTATCTCGCTGCACCATGTCGAGGATGGTTTGCAGCATTTGCGCCGCCTTCCGGTTGGTCAAATCTCCTTTGGAATGCGCTGCTATTCCTTGTTCCAGCATATCCGACGCCTTCTCAGTTGAGATAATTCCGCTCTCGATAAGACCCCAGAACGCGAACTGAGCCAGCGTGAATGCTGCGATTGCGGAACTTTCAGCTTCGCTCTCAAGGTTTTCTTCTGCCATTTAAATCTCCTATGCTATGCGCTGAAGACGAAGGTTGAAATCTCATGCCCGCCAACGGAACGTGTAAAGGACTGAAGTTTTTCGTGCATGAAGGCGACGGCGTTGTAAGACGTGAGTTATGCGACGAAAGCTCCGACGGGTCACGCCTATCGAATGGCACATCATAACTTTCCCGAGGTCTCGTGTACTGGCAGAGTTTCATGGCGGTGTTTGGTGTCCGATGCCGGAACACCAAAGCCGATGATAAGTGGGCTCACGAAACTATCACTCACCAGTAAGACTCGTCGGACGGTGAGTAACGGAAATTCTAGATGAACCGTACCCTTCGGCTGATTTTGTTCCTCGTTCTCGTGGTCGGTGGCGGTTTGGTTATCGGCTTTCTGACCATGCCGGGCGCATGGTATGCTGGCCTTGCCAAGCCGTCATTCAATCCACCCAATTGGCTGTTCGCGCCGGTCTGGACCGTCCTCTACATCCTCATCGCGATCACCGGCTGGCGCGTATGGCACGCCGATGCTTGTGGGTGGCCGATGCGGCTTTGGTGGGGACAGCTCGCTTTGAATTTCATATGGTCTCCGGTCTTCTTCGCTGCTCACCAGATCGGGATCGCGCTCGTCATAATCCTTTTGCTGCTCGCCGCCATTTTCGCCTTTATCGCCACGGCATGGCGGCTGGATCGGGTTGCGGCATGGCTGTTCGTGCCCTATGCCGCGTGGGTTGCCTTCGCCTCGCTCCTCAACGCTTCGCTTTTTGCGCTGAACTGACCGAATGGGCCGGGTCATCACCGTCAACGATCGGATGCAGAGCGGCTATCGCTATCGGTTGATGGCACCGTCCGGCCGTAATTTCGATCCTGCCTTCCGGCCCGAACTCACGCCGAAGCAGATGCTCGAACTCGGCGTGTTTTGCGGCAAATATCTGACCGATTGCCGGGACGAGTTTCCCGCGAACTGGTTCGCGCGGGCCAAGCTTTCACCCTCGGGCCGCGATTGTTCGCTCAATTATTTCGGCGTCGATGCCAGTCAGCCGCTTTCGGTCTGGCGAAGGAAAGGCTGGATTCATCCCGACGACCCGCGTGGTTGGTTTCAGTGGTATTGCCGCTATTACATTGGACGGCGCATGCCGGACGAGGACGCGCGCCAGATCGGCCGCTGGAAGGCGATGCGGCGGCATGTCTCTCAAGTCAGGAAGCATTGCGAGCCGGGCGATCCCATGTGCCGGCCACGCCAACGACAGGCGCTCTTGCATTGGGCCTATGACAGCCGGAAAATCTAGAAGACATCCACACGGTCCTGCGCAACCGGCTTTATGTCGGCTGGTTCGAATGGAACGCGCTGGTCTGAAAAATGGCTCCCGGGCTGGATTTTATTCCTTGTCCATCTTGGCAACGTGTATTGCCTTGACACGCGCCACGCCGAACATGGTCCAGGTGACGGACGCGATCGACAAGAATGGATGTCGAGGAACGTTACTGAGCAGCTTCGGCTCGTGCGGCCACATCTGCGATTCCGGATCTGCATCGGCTCATTCGTTCAGCAAGCCTGTTGAATAGTTCAGCGTTGTTGGTCGGTTGTACAGAGAAGCTTAAGGACGCACCCTCTTTCAGTGAGATGAAAGATGAGTCGTCCAGAAAGATAGAACAAGGCATGGCATCGACATCGTCGGTCTGTGCAACTGAAAATTCCTGTGAATGCGCGAGCGTTGCGCTGATAATCAGCGCAATCGCACTTAAGAAAAACTGTCTCATTTTCGGATGCCCTCAGCCCTGCAGCAGACCTGCCTCTGCGCCGTCCGCAGGTAAACAAAGAACCAATCAAAGTCCCTGTAAGCGCGGTGAATAGACCCGCAGTGGCGGCAGATAACGGAGAAAAGATTAATGTTAGACGCTTAACAACAGGTTCTATTTGACCTCGGACGACACGCGCCAGATGCAGCGCGCGTTGGCGAAAAAGCCGGTGAGGCCCATCATGCTCACGTCGATCGACTTGGGCTTGGCGACTAGAGCGGCAGGTTTCCGGCTCGTCGCGGTTAGGCGGGAGCGATGGTGAAGAGGAGGGCGGCGTCGGCGGCCGATGTCCCAATTGCATTTGAGCAATCAGCATAGCTGCCGTGGCCGCTCGAACACGGGTTTCGTTTTTCAGAAAATTCCGCTGCTGTCACATCAGATGCTTCGCTCGGGAAAAGCGCTCCGCTCGCTTTTTCCGGCTTGACTGTCTAGGACATAGTTCTCATTTTGTTCTGTTTGGTCAAGCCGCCAAACTGCGTTTCCCACGGCATTGGAGCGTACACAGGAAGGGTGCAGGCCTTTCGTCGTCAGTGATGTGCGAAAGGTGTGCCGGTCGCTTACGTGCCTTGCCGAAACGATCTTCAAGGCGTTCGTTTCGCCCATAATCACCTGACCTCGGATGAAGCCCGGCGCATTGCGAATGGCGCATCGGTTGATCTGAATCAATTTGGACGGCGACCGCCAGGCAAATAATCAGTCCCTCGAAGTCGTGAATGGCGTTCAAGTATGTATCTAAAGGGTGCGATCCTAATCTTAGGAGGCCCAAAGTCATGTTACTTAATCGGGTTCTCGTTGCTGGAGGTCTAGTCGCGGTCTTTCTGGTTTTCACCCTCAGTATGGCTTACCGATGAAAGCCCCACGGCTATTAATCTAAAAGCATCGTCGAGCGACGCTCCGTCCGCTGCTGACGACAGCTGTCATCTAACAATCGCTGTTCGACGTCCTTCCATTTAGGGCGCGGGCCATATAGGCGCTCGGCGCCGGCGTGGCTGGCGGAACGTTTCTGGGCCGCGTGGTTTATCCAGCCGATGCAATTCGAGGAATGGTATCATGAAAAAGCGGGAACCATTTCCGGACGACGTGTTGGAGCGCGAAACGCGAGCTATCCAGGCCATTGATGCAGCCCACAAACTGCCTAGCGATCCGGCGCGGATCGAGGCTCTTAAGGCGGCGGCAAAACTTCGTCCCGGTGACGCGGGATCCCAGGCGACCGGAACAAGCTGAATCTGTTTGGCCGACTAATGGATCGGCCGGGCGATATGGTTTTCCGGTTGCTTATTTGTGCGTTGCCGCGGTCATCCACGTCGCTCGTTTTTGCACGCACCAGTCCTCGCCTGTCTATGCGGCTGGCTAAGGGCAGCCAATACAAAACCCCCTCAGACGACGGCAGCCACGCTGGCCGGTTGCAGCTCATGCCGGCGCTGAGGATCTAAGCGGGAACGCTGAGACTGAGTTGGGCCTGCAAAAAGGCCCGCCAGTGGTGAGAAGACGCGGCGGGCCAATTCGGGTTCGGGGATCATGAAGCTGTGGGTCAACCCGTTCCTGTGATTCAATACAGCCGAAGCAAAGTTGTTCCCCGGGTTTGATACTGGAGGTGGGGTTGACGACGATGTGACTGCCGCATTGCGCTAGATCAAATAATGCGCCTGAAAGTGATGCTTGAATAATGCTTACGCTACGGGCCCGCCCTGGGCCCTGTTTCTCCTCTGGACTGACCCGGCTGCCTTAACCAGCGGCTGGGTCTTTTTGCTTTTACCGGATCCTTCGCCAGTTTCCGCTTTCCCAATTGCGCCCCTTCTTACCTTCCGGGTTACAGATCGGCGGCGGCTTCTCGCCAAATATAGCGTCGCAAACATAGGTAGATTGCGATAACAGATGAAGTTACGGGGCTAGGTTTGTAACCATTCGAGGGCCTTTACCCTCTCTCCACTGGCGAAGACCCTAATCTCAGGATGTGCAAAGTGTTGTGCTATCGTGGGGGCGATTTTCAAAAAGGCATCGTCCGTAACAATGGCAACGCGATCAATGTTGCGGTGGTGGTCGTGTACGAATCTAAAATGCTCAATAAGCGCGCCGAAACTGTCCCATCCGGGAAAGGATGCTGCCTCAATTAGCAATCCAGTCAGCTTGCCTTTCTCGCGGATGTAGGGGTCTATCTCTCCGGAAATTTCACGGAAATCTTCAGCCGAAAGTGCGCCTTTCGGCTCCACAACCAGCACGCCAGCATCGCTGAGAAGCTCGAACCCGATCACTGGACGTTTTCCTGTTTTCCTCCGGCTAGCCCCGGATTTGGGACATGAGGCGACGATTGGCCTTGATCTAGGTCAAACGGAAGTGAGTTTCGCTCGCGAGCCACGATGCCGCTGAGTGACGATTCTCAATCTCGGGATCTTCGTTGATCATGCTTCGAGACGCCTGCGCCATCTAAGGACGAGAAGGTCTAGTATCTAATGCAACATCGAATCTAAGCCGATCCAGCATTTGCCGAATGTTAGGGCAGATAGCGCCGCCGCTGTGTTTGCATTTTAGCGCCATCTCCTCTTGTGAAAACGAGAAGGACTTTTCCGATCCGCTGCCCTCAACGTGGGCTTCGATGCCGCATTCCGGACATTTGATTGTATCGGTGTCGCTTTGCATTTTTACATCCAAGAACAAAGAGTCGAGCCACAACTAAAAATCAATTCCTTCGCGGTCGGCAACTGCAAGCCATGCCGTTTCGCCTTCGGGGGTGATTTTACAGACAGGCATTGGGGCCTTGGATCTTGATCCACACTGACCACGTAGCCTCTGGCTAAGAGCCGTTTAGGTGTATCATAACCGGCTCTCTTCATCACGGTCAGGCTGATGCCGCTCTTGCTTCGGTAATAATCGGCTAGAAGACGAGCACTGTGGCCGCGAACCCGGCGAGGACGCCGAACCTGACGTCGACGATGAACACAGTCTCGGCTGAGGCATGGGTGACGTCCAAGAGGGCGGTGTTGGAGCGTCGTCACCGACCTTGGGAAAGGGCATCGCCGTCCGAAAGAAGCGGGCTGCGTCGCTGACAGGTGGGAAGGTGCTGCGCTGGTGCGAGGTGCTGGCGTAGTACGAGTCACGCGCGAAGGCTTGCCTCGGAAACGTGGCGGGCTACTTCCAAAAGCGGGGAGAGATGGCGGGGAAGGCTGTTTTGATCTTTTGAAAAGAACAACAAAATCAGCTACTTTTCGCTAAAATATAATGGCTCCCCTTCGTGTCGAAATATCGAACCATGTGCCTTGCTCCTAGCGCGGAATTCCGGCGGGTTCTCGAGGATGTTCTCGAGCTTCGGCTCGCCGCCTGAGCGTTCTCCAATGCGCACTGGACTGATTGCGCGCGAATAACCCACTAGCGAGGCGGATTTTACGTCTAAGGTCGGACGCCATTTCCGCGCGGCATGCGCCAGGGTGCCTGCTGACCGCATTCACTTCCAGCATTTTGGATCGATTGACGAAGCCTTGGCCGCGTGACCATTTAGAACCCCTGGCGGGGCCCGCGACCCGACTCGATGCCATGGCAGATTCCCTAGCGGCTTAGGGCGAAAAATTTGGCCATCGATATTGAAAGCGGGTCGCGGCAAATGCGTCGAGATCAAACCAATCGTCATGTCCGCCGGCCTCGGCACGTTCTGGTCGGCCTACTGCGGCAACCTTGACGAGGCGTTGGACGGCGTGATCGACGCCGATCCGATCGCAGCCGCTGTGCGCGCCGTGATGATCACGGGGACGGAGTGGACGGGAACCGCTTCGGAACTTCTGGGCGCCCTTGCCGAGATGGCGGGCGACCGCGTCGCCAAGTCCAGGCGTGGCCGGATAGCCCGCGGGCTTTGGGGGGATTGCGGCGAGCAGCGACCTTCCTGCGTAAGGTTGGCATCGAGATCAGCTTCGAGCGCGAAGGCCGGGCGGGGGCAATCTTCCGCATCAGAAATCGGAGGGGCGCAACCGTCCGCATCGTCCGCAACGCCCGCCGATTGGCCGGATGCCAGTTCTGGCAATGGCTTCGTCTCACCGGACCTGCGGACGATTGACGAGTTCGCGGACGGTTCAGCAGGTCAGACCGGTGGGTCCGTCCGCGCCAGCTGCTACATCGTGGATACGACGGCCGCGCGTAGACCGATGGAGCATCGGCGGAAATCATCTCCACATGCCCCTCATGCGACCACCGAGGTCAATTCGTGGCCCTTGACTCGGGCTGCGCGCCGCTCCCGTGGCGGCAACGATCGGCCAATTGGTTCTCTCGAAAAGCCCAAGCAAACTTTCGGGAATGAAACGGGACCGCGAGTCGTAGACGTGGAGGTCGCATTGGGAGTGTTGACCGTGCGTAAAGAAGCGCTGCGGGACGACCAAATGAAGGTCGTCTTCCGCGCGCGTCATCGCGACGTAGAGCAGACGACGTTCTTCTTCCAGTTCGGCGGAGGTACCGGCGCCGAGATCCGACGGTATGCAGCCATCGACGACGTTCAGAACGTGCACCGATATCCATTCCTGGCCTTTGGCGGAATGGATTGTCGAGAGAATGAGATAGTCCTCATCCAGCAGCGGCACGCCGGCCTGGTCGCTGGTAGCGTCCGGAGGATCGAGTGTGAGCTCGGTCAGAAAACGCTCGCGTGATGGATATCCGCTGGCGATCTGCTCGAGCTGTATCAGGTCGGCGCAACGAATCCCGGCGTCTTCGTGGATGCGGTCGAGATGCGGTTCGTACCAAAGCCGGGCGCGCTCCAGGTCGGACGGCCATTCCGAGTATCGGAGATTTCCGACAGCAGCTATGAAGGCGGCCCAGTCATCGCCAGCGCGCGGAGGCGAAACCAACCTGCTACGCCAGCGTTGTCGGGCATGCACCGAGTTTCCATCTTTGCCCTGACCGTCGGTTTTGTCGTGATCATCACGCTGTTGCTGTGGATGTTATTTATCCAGTGGTTGTCTGAGCGTGCGAAGCAAAAGCAAAAGGCCCGCCGGAGGGAGTCACAGCGGGCCTTAGTACGGGATCATGGCGGGTGCGGGATCGATCCCGTTCCGGGCGATTCAATGCAGAGAGCGGAGGGGCGTTCCTAAAGAATAGTCCGCTTTGACCCACGCAGGGCCTTGTGGGTCAGACAACGAAAGGCCCGCTGGAGTTGGGGAGAAGCGGGCCTTTCGGGACCAGGATCGGCCGTACCAAGCGATCAACTGGTCCGGATGAATAATGCAGGCGGCGGGGATGGGTTTCAGGATAAGCCCGCCGGGGAAGAACGCGGGTCGAATAGCGCGGAACATGCCCGAACGGCGGTCTGTTGCCTTATCGGGCATTTTCAGAGCACGAGGCCAACTCATGACGGCAAATTCCAGCCACCGCGGCAGCGGACAGCTTGATGATGGGAAATCACGCTTAAGCGAAGACGATATTCAGCGAGAACAACTTGGTCCGCGCGGCGTCCCCGGCAAACCCGATCCGGCTAAAATGACGCCGCAGCGAGAGAAGAAAACGCCGAAAAACATCGACCCTGGCCACACGACGTAATCCGGAACGTAACCAAGGATTCCTTTGAGTCAGTGACCCGAGACCCTAGTCTCCTCCAGCTTGAGGGAGAGTCCTGGTTTTCGTTTTGGCCTTGTGCGGCCTGTTTTTCCAGCGTGGATTTCGTTGCGAACTCGGCGGGTGTGATGTTGCCGAGTGCCGAATGTGGTCGGTGTTGGTTGTAATCCTCCCTCCATGAACTGATGGTGCTGCGCGCCTCGGACAGCCTCGAGTAGAGCGTGTCATTGAGGCATTCGTCCCGAAAGCGCCCGTTGAAGCTCTCTACGAAGGCGTTCTGGGTAGGCTTTCCCGGCGCGATGTAGTGCCATTCGACGCCGGTGTGTTGGCACCATCGTAGGACTGCCATCGAGGTCAGCTCGGTGCCGTAGCACATTGGGAAGGTGGTATTGCTGCTGGCTGACGGCGCGCGAAGCCCTGCGTAGCGCAGCGCGCCGTCCCGGCGACCATGGCCGGTCAACAGGTCTCTAAAGTGAGGTTGTCGAGACAACACTTTGGAGCGTGAACGACCATGACCAAACGCCTTTCTACTCTCACCGATGCCGTACTGGTAGCGATCGACGTGTCCAAGCACCGCCAGGAGGTGCTGATAGAGCGGCCTGAAGGCGGGCGCCGCCGACGGCTGACCGTGATGGCGACAAAGCCGGATTACGACCGACTGGCCGACGAACTCACAGCGATTGGACGTCCGATTCTTGTCGGCTTTGAAGCGACGGGTAACTATCATCGCACGCTCGCGTATCGGCTGCTCAGCGCCGGGTTCGATCTGCGTCTCGTCTCCTCGGTTGCGTTGGCCCGGACCCGAGAAGCGCTCCACAATGGTTGGGACAAGAATGATCCCAAGGACGCGCAGGTTATCCTGCATATGCTCAGGATCGGCGCGACACAGGTCTATGTCGATCCGCTCGCAGCCGACATCAATGACCTTCAGGAGCTGTCGAAGACGCACGAGACGATCTCCAGGGCGAAGACGCAGACGTGGCACCGCATCCTGACTCATTATCTGCCGCTCTACTTTCCCGAGATCGCCCGCTTTGCCGGCAACAGCCGGTCAGACTGGTTCCTGGCGTTGATCGAGCGCTTCCCCACGCCGGGCAGCATCACCGCGCTCGGTGTTGAAGCCTTCACAGGCGAGGCCTGGTCGCTCGTCGGCCGCAAGGTCTCGAAGGCGCAGCTGATCAACGATATCTACGAGACGGCCTCCTCATCGATTGCCTTGCCGGTTCCGGAAGATGCCGCGGCGATCACTATGTTCCGCATGATCATTGCGCAGGCGCGCAGTTTGATTCAGCAGCGTAATCAAATCGAAGCGCTCGCACAAACGAGGCTGGCAGGGAATCGTGACTATGGGCTGCTGCGCCAGATCCCAGGCATTGGGCCGATCAACGCCCTGACAATCCTGGCAGAAGCCGGCGATCTCAGACGCTTCCGTCATCATCGCCAGTTCCTGAAGTTCTGCGGGCTCGACCTCGCCACCTGCCAGTCCGGCACGTTCCGAGGCCGGACCAAGTTATCGAAGTACGGCAATGCGCGCCTGCGCCGGACCTTCTGGATGGCTGCGCAGGTGGCGTCGCGCCAGCGCGACAACAGCTTCCGCGACAAGCTCGGCCGATACGTTGCCGGGCACGGGGACGATCCCGATCGCCGTCGCAAAGCGATGACTGCACTCACCGCCAAAATGGCGCGGGTGGCGCATGCCGTCGTCAAAACGGGAACACAATACCGACCGTTCGTCGAGCGGTCGGATGCCAGGTGGAAGGACCCCTCTCTGCAAGTGCCGTGAGGGCGCAAGACGCGACCCTGTAGATAATGTTCGGGCCTTCCACCTGGGTGCGTATCCCGTCTTAAGGACGGTGAGGACCACGGCCAACAAGCCGCTGATGGATCCTGTGTTTGCTATGGCAGGGAGCGATCCCATTGACGGTGGAGACCGTCTGGATCAGTTTAACGACACCGGCCTATGCCGGTGAGCGGAGACCTGTTGACCAAAACCTCCCGCTGCTTCCTGACATAGGACGTTGTCGGAGACGATCGTGGCGGGCCGGCCGCGCCAGCGGATGATGGCGTCCAGTTCACGCACGACGCGCAGGCCGGAAAGCGATGTATCGGCGATCAGTGCCAGGCACTCCCGCGTATAGTCGTCGACCACGGCGAGCACCCGGAAGCGCCGACCGTCGGTGAAGGTGTCGGAGACGAAGTCCAGGC
>NZ_JAVDPZ010000051.1:0-20720 GCF_031453995.1 Nitrobacter vulgaris
AACAGCAGCTCACTCGCGAGAGGCCGGATACATTTACGCAAACTGCGCCCGACAGAAATCCAAATCCCTTGCAACGCCGGGGCGGACCATACATTACGCAAACTGCGCCCGACAGAAATCCAAATCCCTTGCAACGCCGGGGCGGACCATACATTTTTTCGTAGGACGTCCTGCAACATCGCCTTGTCCAGCGTCAGATCCGCCACCACACGCTTCAGCTTCGCGTTCTCGTCCTCAAGCTGCTTCAGCCGCCGGATCTCGCTCACGCCCATGCCGGCATAGACTTTCTTCCATCGATAAAATGTCGGCTCCGAGACCCCCATCTTCCGGCAGATCTCATCGATCGTCGTCCCGCTCTCTGCCTGCCTCAACGCAAAGGCAATCTGTTCCTCCGAAAACCGCTTCCGTTTCATGGCATCCGCCCTCCGTGGGGTTCAGAATGCCCGAAAAAATTGCCTTCAACATGGACCAGCTTCCTGGGTCAGGATCACGGTGGCGGCGGTCGATGTAGAAACTACAGGACTGACGTCGGAAGATCGCATCGTTAGCATAGGCGCATTCTGGCTTTCGACCGCGGCGCTAAGTGACGGGTCATTTCCTGTCAGTTATTTGCACTTGATCTTTAACCCTCAACGTAAGAGCCACTGGGCTGCACGAAAGGTGCACGGCTTCAGTAGCGAAATTCTGGAAAAACAAGAGCTGTTCTCTTCCTATGCTGAGCAAATCATCTCATTCTTGAACTCTGCGGATCTTGTAATAGCACATAACGCAGCGTTCGATCTTGCCTTCGTTAATCGCGAGTTGCGCTCTGCAGGCTCCGATACTGTAAAATCAAAAATCCTTTGCACGATGCAAGCGTGTCGGGCGGCAGGAATATCCCCAGCAAAGCTAGATTGTGTGTGCGAGCGTTTTAACTTTTCACGCGATGGCAACGTGCACGGCGCGCTTGAAGATGCGTGGCTGGCGCTGATGGTATTTCTATGGATAAACGACTGTCCTCACAGAAAAACATTTCGGGATGTGTCGTCATCGTTGTCTCCATTTAATCAAGTGACCTAAGAAATTTGAGACGGAGATGATACAATGGACAGTAGCAAGATCGAGAAAGCAGATCTTGATCCTGATACTCGTAAGAAGTCTGCTCGCGCAGCTATAAATGCCATTAGCGGCGCCATACCATTTATCGGCGGATTACTCTCGGCCGGTGCGAGTTATTGGTCAGAGCAAGATCAAGAACACGTAACAAATATTCTCAAGCAATGGGTGCAGATGCTTGAGAATGAACTTCGAGAGAAGGGAAAGACTATCGCAGAGATAATTGCTCGCATCGATATGCATGACGAGAAGGTAAGGCAGCGCGTCGAATCCGATGAATATCAAGCGCTTCTAAAGAAGGCGTTCCGAAAGTGGTCGTCAATTGATACGGAGTATAAAAGGCAACGTATTCGCAATATTCTTGCTAACGCCGCCGCAGGCAACACCACATCAGATGATGTTGTCCGCCTCTTTATTGATTGGATCGCAACATACTCAGACTTTCATTTTGAGGTGGTTGGCGAAATATACAGAAAACAGGGCATTACGCGCCGCCGCATCTGGAATAATCTCGGAAAGTCACCCGTGCGCGAGGATTTTGCAGAGGCGGACCTTTTCAAAATGCTTATTCGAGATCTCAGCCTTGGAAGTGCAATCCGTCACCATCGCTCTACAGACCACGCCGGAAATTTTCTAAGGAAACAACCGTCAACGCGCTCACCCCCTGGACAAGGCTCGAAAACCAGCGTCTCAGCTTTTGATGATATCGAACCATACGAATTGACGGGCATAGGCAGCAATTCGTACATTACGCGATGAGCGAAATAGTAACGAAGATTGAATTCAAGGAAGAAGCCGAAAGCTAAGCCTTTCTCTTCCCCTTTCAGCCCCACTACGACGGCCTCGGATTCCCGCGATGGCGATTGCTTGGATTCATCGGGCGCGGTATGTGAACTGATGTTCAAAAACCCCAAAAGCCTCTACGAAGTCGCCTTGATGTGGGTGGCCGGATCACTCTTCGTCGTTGTGCTGTTGAAAGCAGCTTTCGCATTTGGCTTCGGCTGAGCCAGAGTCAAAAACATGGTGCCTAGATGAGTAAGAGGGTGGGAAATGTTCTCTACTGGGCTGGCTGCATTCTAGCTGGCCTTGCCGTCTTATTCGGCGGACTCATCTCTATCGTCTTGTGGCAAAGCGGAAATCCAAACGACCACGAGATGGCTTGGTTTCCGGCTGTCTTCGCAAGTATTGGCGCTCTGATTACCTGGCTGATAGGCCGCGCACTTCAATACGTCTTGTCTGGCAAATAACCAGCAACCTCCTCCGGCGTTGGATATTTTCCGACGATACGTTTCGTATTCATCTTCACCTAAAACGGAACGATCATGCGAACGTCCTCATTTTTCTCAACAGTACTCGCCTTGCTTCTAGCTGGATCGCCCTTGGCGCTAGCATCTTCCCTGACTACAAGTTGAAACCACCAGAATGAAGTTGGAACGATGCTGGTAGCCTTGACTTGTAGGCCATGACAGAAAGCTCCGATCTGCGCGACCAAGCTGCCAAATGCCGCCGACTCGCTAAGACCGGGGTGGATCCTAAAACCATAGCCAGCCTGAGCTCCCTTGCGCTTGAATACGACGCCCGTGCGCTGGTCATTGAAGAGCGGCTTACCCACACCTGACACCACATTCGGTTCGGACTTTAGAGAGAGAGAGAGAGAGAGATGATACTTGAGATTGGCTCTGAATGGATCGCGCGCGATGGTCGTAAGATGCGTGTGGACGAGGTGATAATACCCGTCGATCCGGACGCGATGCCATGGTGCAAAATGGCAGTATTGAACCCCGGCGAGAGGATGCGTCGCCACACCGAAATGTTGGTGTCGAACTTCGGCAAACAAGCCAACATCGGATTTTTGAGGCCGCTTCCATGACAGATACCGAGCGAACGCTCGCAACTGCGGTGAACTCGCCGACGATGCGAAGGACCTGCCTTCGAAGAACCGCTACAGACGCATGCCTGGCTCGCACTTGCCGAGGAGCAAGACTGGCTAGATGGACAGTTGCCAACTCATAAATAGAAAATCCCGCCCGAGTAACGCATTAAGCGTATGGCGGCACTTCGACGAGTGTCCCAATCAAACGGAGCAATGCCTGCTGTTCTGGGCCTTTCCCACTCCGTAGGAATTCTCCCAGTTCGATATGCGACAATCGTCCGCCGGATGGGGAATTAGGCTGGTGAATGATAAAGGCATGCCCGTCTGTCGGCTCGCGACCTAAGTACCAGGAATCGCCATTTGGGCTTCGATATAGTTCGCGGCGTTCTGTCATGACTCGCCTCCTCCTGTCTTGAGGTCAGTCTATCACAGGGGGCGCGGAGAAAGCCTTTCGGAATGGACTCTACAAGACCAAGCGACGGCCCCGGCAGCCTGCAAATGCCGGGACCGCCACAGGCGGGGTGTCATGGGCAAACACCCCAATAGCCAAACTCCCAACTGGCATAAGGTTGCTCTTCCAAATGAGGATTATTTACATCGCCCCTAAGAACATTGGTGCAGCCTTCCGCGACCGGGCGTCTACCCACCAAACTCGACCATAAAACCTTCTTTTCTTTCTAAGTTTGGTGTGCGGCTCTAGTTTTGATCGGTGGGACTGCCCATATAGTTATTATTGCCAGCAACGCTATCCAACCGGCACTGGCGACAGAGAGACGCTCCTGTGCTCCCGCCCACAAAGGGAGCAAGCTATGTACGCCATGGTCTATCCGATTCATCTTCAGAGAAGCTCGGAGCGCAGATGGGCAAATCGTGTCGCCCGTGAGATACCCATCCGAAGATCGCGCCCCAAAGGCACTGATACCTGCGCTTGTGGGAATGCCGTAACAGCACCCGTGAACTCGCAATATTCGCCTCATATCGTCACCAACGAATGGCACTGCACTAAGTGCAACGCCCGGTGGACGACCGAAGCATCCATTCCGTACGGCTAACGCGTCAAGCCGTCCTTTTGGTCAGGCTTTTTCGCCACAACGCCGCATAATGACGGTGCTTACATCGTAATCAGCGCTCGCCCTCGCTTCGCAGTCCAGACGTCTGCATTTATCGGTGACTGAGAGCGTTGCGCTTCCGTCTCCTGCCGACAAAAGGAGCCACGCCATGCAGACTCGATCTCGCTTTCTACCGAATCCAAAATCGCTCTATCAACGTCTCAACGATGAAGCTCAGCGTCTACGTAAAGAGGCGCGCGGTACTCAGCTCGGCGTTGAACGAGAGCGGCTAATCCGAGAGGCACGCCAGGCTGAAACAGCGTCGCACATCGACCAGTGGCTGTCGTCCCCAGGCCTTCGGGCGCCGACATAATGAGCAAATATCACACCTACGTTTGGGCAAGCGCGAAACGCCTGAGTCTTTTTTGCAGTGCTTATGATGTTACTCAGCCTCTCCGTCTTCACCGGGCGCGGCACGCCACTGAAATCCGGCGAGAATACGCCGAATAGCCCAACGCAGACGCAACTGCAGAGATGGGCTTAGCCGCCGTGTCCGCCTCGGTAGAACTCGACGGGCCGCATCCGGTCAATAAAAGGAGAGCAACGATCGGGAAGCCTATCATTAGCGATATGTCTCTGTATGCGGCGTGCTAGGGTGATGGCAGCCAGCAGCCAACCACATTGAAGGAGGCGCCTAAGTGATAGGCCAGATTGCATTTGTGTCTATTACAGCGGGCCTTGCATGCACCTTCGCGGTATTTGCTCACTTCAGGCACAAGCGGGTTTTGCTCACGGTACAACAAGACGCTTCGCCGGTTTTCCTTGATCTATTGGTTGAGGGTGGCCTCTGGGGTGCAAGTGTTCTTTTTGGTGTTTCGGGGGCGATGTACTTGGCTTTCTGCGCTTCGAGATATTGGGTGAGTTACTAGAGGACGTGAGACATCGCCGCGCGTCTTTTGATTTGCGCTCAGACACCCCAGCCCCCCTTGCGACCGCTTTGGCCTGTCGGCCTGACGGTATTCAAGTGGGTGATTTCCTCCTGACGGATCGCGCGCGAGAAATGCTTGCGTCGCAAGGACTCCCTGTTGATCACACCCCCACGGGGGGCCGCATGAACCGGTCGGAGCAGCGATCATGTTGTTGATCTCAACAAGATGGTTCCTAGGCCTCGCATCGGCCAAATGGGTCATCAGGACGCATAGCAACGCAGCCGCTAGAAAGGTTCGCATGCTCGTCGATTTATCTTGTGGTGTTGGTGGATAGGCCTAGGCTTGATAAGCCGTGTTGGCGCTATAGAGCGACCCGGTAGTACGGCCCGACACGCCTGCTCTCACGAGTGACCGCGTGTCGGGCTGTTGCTCTAGCTGAAGTGCTCGCCGTCAGGGCGGCCCGCGAGAAAGGTTCGCACAGTCATCGAATTACCTTGTGATGCTGGTGGATAGGCCTAGGGTGGATATCCGTATTGGCGCTGTAGAGCCGATCCGGTATGGCTCCCGGCGCGCGCCACTTCCCAGGAAAACGTGCCGGGGCCTATCTCAAGCGGTATTCAACTGAGAAGTCGGTCCTCGGTTTTTGCGCTTCAGTTGCCCAAGCTGTCCAAACATAAAGAGCGGTGACATCGATCGCATCCGTCGCTTGCACCAGGTAGGCTTGGTGCCTTTCCTCTTGCGCGCCATAAGCTGCGGCGAGCGATTACGGCTCCTCAACCCGCCTCACCCGAGCGAGATTGCTGTCCGCGATCTCAAAGAAGAGCGGGAATTTTGGTGACGGCTCTCTTCATCAACTCAGCGCGAATCCCAATAGAGACTTGGGGAGGTTCGGTATCGCAACCGATTAGCGATCGTGGCCTAGGATCCAGCGGGTTGGCTGCAAACATGGTCCGGCCAAGTGCTGCGGCAAGCTGAATCTTGATTTCCCTCAGTTTGTAGGGGTCGCGCTCCAGCATGCCGCGTCTGAATAGAGCCACTGCGTCTGCTGTTATGTGCGCAGAGCTGCGGCGCCTGTTCTTACGCATTCGAAAAGCCCGGCCGCGATCCGCGGCCGGTCTTTAAGGCTGCGGTCTTCAAAGAAGGAGTCGAGACCCTCAAAGATGTGAAACCTGGCATGATCCTCGAAGGTGCCGTAACCAACGTAGCCGCCTTCGGCGCCTTCGTCGATATCGGCGTCCATCAAGATGGACTGATACACATTTCGGCGATGTCGAAGTCTTTCATCAAAGACCCGCGCGATATCGTCAAATCAGGTGACGTCGTCAAGGTGAAGGTACTGGATATCGATGTCGCCCGTAAACGGATCGCATTAACGCTCCGTCTCGATGATGAGCTCGGCGGCATGAGCGAGCGGCCAGCGCAAGGCATCCCAAAAGACAAAAGCCGGCGAATGACGTCGACGCCGAGCAAGCCGCATCAGCAATCCGGCGGCGGAGCGCTTGCTGAAGCTCTGCGGCGCGCTAACGAGAAGAGCGGAAACGGTAAGACTAAATAGCCCTACTGCGCTCCCTGCTCTCCGCCGAACACCATGCATTTCATCTAGGCGGATCGGAGCTATTGCTCCGCGATGACCGCCGCGTGTCCCCTGGCCGGTATGCTCATCCGAGAGACCTCGCATGCAGGCCGATTAGCGGAGGCCGACCCGCGCCGGGGTTCTCGAGGAGCAAATGCGGAGGGTGAGCAGCGCCGATGGAAGCAAGATGTCGCGGCGATGACAGGGCCAGGCCCGAATAGCTGGCTGGTCGGACGAGCTCAGCTTTGTCCTACAAATCAAATCTGTCCGCCCCCAAAATGATCGCGAGGACGTGTTTCTTTCCATCTAAGGGAACGTGCACAACACCCTCTGTGCGACCAACAGGCTCGCCGTCAAGGTCAGCTTGAACCACATTGCGGCCCGCGCCGGGCAGGTTCCGAACGCAGATATCATAGTGCGTAGAAGCTACTTTTACCGCGGCTTCGAAACCAGGCCAGGCGGAGGGAATACAGGGAGCAATGACGAGAAACGCACCCTCGCGGCGAATGCCAAGAATGCTCTCGACGCCTGCGCGGTACATCCACGCCGCCGAGCCCGTGTACCAAGTCCACCCCCCGCGACCCGTATGGGGAGGCACGGAGTAGACGTCGGCGGCGACCACATAAGGCTCGACCTTGTAGCGCTCGACCTCGTCGAGGGTCCTCGCGTGGTTGATGGGGTTAGCTAACGAAAACAGATCAACTGCGCATGCGCCCTCCCCCAGCTTCGCGAACGCCATAATCGCCCACATGGCAGCGTGACTATATTGCCCGCCATTTTCGCGCAGCCCCGGCGGGTAACCCTTGATGTAGCCCGGATCGCGCGGCGTCGTGTCGAAGGGTGGCGTGAATAGCAGGACGAGGCCGTCGTCATGGCGGATGAGATGCCGGTCGAGTGCCGCCATTGCCCGGGCGGCGTGCTCGGAATCGGAGGCTTCCGACAGCACCGCCCAAGACTGGGCGATGGAGTCGATCCGGCATTCCTCGCTCTCCTTCGAGCCGAGCCACGTCCCGTCGTCGAACGTAGCCCGGCGATACCATTCGCCGTCCCAGGCCTCGCGCTCGATCGCGGCTTGGACGGAGGCGGCATGCGTCCGCCAGCGGTCAGCGCGGCCCGGACCGCGACTGTCGGCGAATGGAGCAAAGAGCGCGATAGTGCGCACCAGCAGCCAGCCGAGCCATACGCTCTCGCCCCTGCCGTCCTCACCGACCCGGTTCATACCGTCGTTCCAATCGCCCGTACCGATGAGCGGCAGGCCGTGCTCGCCGGTGAGGTCGAGGCACTGGTCGAGTCCGCGGGCGCAATGCTCGAACAGCGACGCCCGCTCGTTCGCGATCATCGGCTGGAAAAAGGCATCGTGCTCTCCGCCACCAAGAGGCGCTCCCTCAAGAAACGGCACAACCTCGTCCAGAACGGCCGTATCGCCGGATGCCGTGATATAGGTCGCGGCAGCGAAGGCGAGCCAGACCCGGTCGTCGGAAATGCGTGTGCGCACGCCCTGACCCGAATGCGGCAACCACCAATGCTGGACGTCGCCTTCGATAAACTGCCGGGCGGCCGCCCGCAGGAGATGGCGGCGCGTCTCGTCCGGCGCGGCAAAGGACAGCGCCATGGAGTCCTGGAGCTGATCGCGAAAGCCGTAGGCGCCACTCGCCTGGTAGAAAGCCGAGCGGGCCAGCACGCGGCACGCGAGCGTCTGATAGAGCAACCAGCCGTTCAGCATGAGGTCCATCGTCCGGTCCGGCGTCTTTACGCGGACCGCGCCGAGCAGGGTCTCCCAATGATCCGCCACCGATGCCAGCACGGTGTCGAGGTCGGTTTCGCGGGTTCGGGCGATCAGCTCGCGTGCATCCTCGACCGAACCGCATTGTCCGAGGAGCCAAACGATCTCGGTCGTCTCACCTGCCCCGAGTTCGATGCTCGTTGCGAGCGCAGCGCAGGGGTCGAAGCCGGCACCAACCGCACCGGACAGCGTTCCGCCATGGACCAGCGCGGCCGGTGCTTCAAGTACACCATTATGACCGACAAACTCGGCGCGGTCGGCCGTCCAGGCCGTCTGCCGCCCGCCAAGATCGGCGAAGGCGATCCGGCCGGGAAAGGCGGTGCTCCAGGGATTGCGGGCGAGAATGGCGCCGCTGACCGCATCGATCTCCGTTACGATGAACGGCGCGGAGGCACCGCGGGACGTGCCAAGCACCCACTCGGCATAAGCGGTGATCGACAGCCGCCGGGCGCGTCCTGAGCGGTTGCTAAGTGTCAGGCGGGAGATCTTGACCGGATCGGATAGCGGCACGAATTGCAGCAGCTCGAGCGCAATGCCGTTTGCCTCGTGCTCGAAGCGACTGTAGCCGAAGCCATGGCGGGCGACATAGAGCCCGCCATCTCGGATGGGTTGTGCCGTCGGGCTCCAGAGATCGCCCGTGACCTCATCGCGGACATACATCGCCTCGACGGGAGGGTCGCTCACCGGGTCGTTCGACCATTGCGTCAACTGGTTTTCGCGGCTGTTCCCGGCCCAAGTATAGCCGGCTCCCTCCGTCGAAACCTGGAAGCCGAAGCAGGAATTGGCGATTACGTTGATCCAGGGTGCGGGCGGCAGGCGCTCACCGTCGAGGACGGTCACGTATTCTCGCCCGTCTTTGTCAAAGCCGCCTAGACCATTGAAGAATTCGAGACCGGCTGTCGCCAACGTCGCCGCTGACTGCTGGGCGGCGGGAATTGCCGCCCTCGGTTTTGGATGTTTGAGCGGCAAAGATCCGCCCGACGGCGGTCGTAGGCGGACGAGCTGATCGGCGAGCGTACCGCGATATGCGTGCAGGACGACACGGGCGACCGCATGCAGCAGCGATCGGGCCTCGGCGTTCATGAGGTCGGCACGGAGCGCATAGACCGCGCCTTGCGCGGGAACGTCGCCGACGCGGGGTCGCGACTGGCTGCTGCGCACTGCGGTTTCGATCGCGATCTGCAGGTCCTGCATATAGGAAGCGGCGTGCTCGTTGACGATGACGAGATCGACCGCGAGACGCTTCATGCGCCAGTACTCGTGCGCGCGGAGCAACTGGGCGATCTGAGCCATGTCCTCGATATCGTAAATTCGCAGCACGACGATCGGCAGGTCGCCGGAGATAGCATAGGGCCACAGGCCAGACTGGGCGCCCGCTCCGCGCTGGATCGCCTCCGAAGGCACCCGGAAGCGCGGATCGGCGTAGAGGATGGGCGCCGCGAGACGCTGGAAATCTGCGGCTTCTGCCGTGGCGATGCCAAGATGCCGAAGCTGGACCTGTCCCTTAGTCCACGCCAGGGTCCTCGCCCGGTCGAATGCGCTGCGATCTTGGTTCTTGTCGATCAGCCCCAAAAGTTCGTCTCGTGACGACGCGGCAACGGTCCAGAAGGCGACCCGTGTAATCTTGCCGGGTTGAATCATTACGCGCTGCCTAAGCGAGAAGATCGGATCGAGAACCGTCCCCACCGTTTTCGAAAGCGGATGGCCGTCCAGGATAGCGGTAGCATCGGCAACCGCGCGGCCGCGGCCAAGAAAACGAGCCCGATCGGTCTCATATTGCGGATCGGCCGCGACCTCGCCTTCAACGACAGCGAAATGGGCAACCCAGAGCCGAGGCTCGTTGTTCGACCTCGGACGGCGAGTCGCGAGGAGCGCGTCGAATTCGGGAAGATGCTCGGTCTGAACGAACAGCTTGGAAAAAGCCGGATGGGCATTGTCAGCGGCCGGCGCCGCCAGCACCACCTCCGCGTAGGACGTGATCTCGATCTCACGCGGCCGGCCTCCCTTGTTGGTCAAGCTGACGCGGCGGACCTCGCCATCGTCCTCGCTCAAAACCAGGATGTCCGTTGTCGTCGTTAGACTGCCATCGCGGTGGACGAACTGTGCATGGTCCTCGCCGAAAAAGACTTCGTCGTGATCGGCATCGCTGCCGTCGGACCGTGCGCCTACCGACCAAATTTTCCCACTTCGGCCGTCTTTGAGAAAAAGGAATGATCCCCAGTTGTCGCGAGTCGTGTCCTCCCGCCAGCGCGTCACCGCGATGTCTCGCCAGCGACTGTAGCCGCCTCCGGTCGCGGTCAGCATCACGGCGTAGCGTCCGTTCGAAAGCAGATGCGTGACCGGCGGGCCGCCCGTCGATGCCGAAAGGCGGCGTACGGTCACGGCCTCGGTGACCGTCCCCGGAGGGGGTGACTTCACCTCCTCAGCGCGGGGATGCACAATCGCAACCTCCATTGGTATGCGCTCCTGCAACAGAAGCTCGCTGGCCTTTATCATAGGCTCGCGATGGAACCTGGCGCGCATACAGCCATCGTCCAGGGTGTTGGCGATGGCGACGATGGTCATGCCCTGGTGATGCGCCATAAAGGCGCGCACGACCGCGACGTTCTCACCCGCCGGCAGACGCGAGCGGGTGAAATCGAGAGACTCATAAAAGCCGTAGCGGCCCCGAGCGCCCATCGCCGCAAGCCGGACGTAGTTCGCTTCCGCGCCCGCCGGATCGACCATGGCCGCCAGCGCCGTGGCGTAGGGCGCGATCACGGCGTTCGCCGAGAGCCCGCGCTTGAGGCCGAGGCCGGGCACGCCGAAGTTGGAATATTGATAGGTGAATTCGATGTCGCGAGCGTTGTAGGCCGATTCTGAAACGCCCCAGGGAACCCCAAGGGATCGGCCATACGCCTGCTGACGTTTCACAACCAGATGGCCGGTCTGCCCGAGCAGACTGTCGTCGGGCGCGCGCATCACCAGCGACGGCATCAGGTATTCGAACATTGACCCCGACCAGGAGACCAGCGCCGCGCCGCCACCAAGCGGCGTTACCGCACGGCCGAGGCGGAACCAGTGCTTTGTCGGGACGTCGCCCTTGGCGATCGCAAACAGGCTCGCGAGCCGCGCTTCGGACGCGAGAAGGTCGTAGCAGCTCGAGTCAAGGCCATTGTCGGCAAGCGAATAGCCGATCGAAAGCAGCTTCCGATCGGGATCGAGGAGAAAAGCGAAATCCATTGCCAGCGCCATTTCGCGCGCTGTGTTGGCGAGCGCCTTCAACCGCCCGTTCAGAGGGCGGGCGGGGTCGGCAAGTCCGGGACGATCGCGCAAAAATTCGAGCCCAATCCTCTTCAATGCCCCGATCCAGAACAGGAGATCCGGTGTGTCGCAGTCCTCAGAAATGGGCGTAACGCTGCGAGCGGCCGCGGCTGCCTTTTCGGTAAGCCGGTTCAGGGAGGCGGCTATCCGTTCGATTGCCTCAGCCCCATTCAACCGGGTCTCGATATCGTCAAAAGCGGCGAAGAGCGAGTGCCCCCTGCCCCCCGCGTTCGTCGGCAGAGCTTCCGCAGCCTCGCGCGCCAGTCGGAGGGCATCGTTCATCCCGACTCTCGCATCCGGCATGCACGTCGGATCCATCCATTCTTCGCAGGCATTGGCGAGCGCAATCAGATGGCCAGCGAGATTGCCACTGTCGACCGACGAGACATAAGCCGGGTCGAGCGGGCGCAGATCCCGCGTATCGTACCAGTTGAAGAAGTGCCCCTTGAACTGGGCGAGTTTCCGCATCGAGCCGAGCGTAGCCTCGAGGCGCTCAACGGTCTCGGTCGTTCCCGCCCAGCCGAAGTCGCGGGCGGCGACCGCGGACAGGAGATAAAGTCCGATGTTGGTGGGCGAGGTGCGGTGCGCGAGCGCGGGCTTCGGATCTTCCTGGAAGTTGTCGGGCGGCAGCATGTTGTCGTCCGGCGTCACGAACGTCTCGAAATAGCGCCAGGTGCGGCGCGCGATGAGGCGCAAGTCGGTCGCATCTGCCGGCGAAATCGAAAGCCGCCGCGCGATCGGCGGCGCCCGGCTGATCCGGAAGGCGAGTGCCGGCGCACATGCCCACAGCAGTACGAAAGGCAGGACGAGCGGCCAGGATGCCGGAACAGCCGCCAGCGTGAGCGACGCCAGGGCCAAGCCGAGCACCACGCCGCCTGCCATCCCGCGATGGAAGCCGCCCATGCCCAGCCGAGCCGCCGCCGTCGATTTCGCTGCCGTAGTCCATTCGAGGAAATGACGGCGAGTCACGAACAGTCGCAGCAGGGTTCTGGCGATGGCGTCTGCCGCCCGTTGCGCATGGTCGGGCAAAAAGGCGACCGTGAACGACGTCTGGGCGGCGGCGAGGCGGAGACCTCCGGCAAGCGCGCCGAGATGGTTGCGCACGCGAAGCCCGGCGCGACGTGGCAGGACCGAGAAGACGCTCGGGAGGAATGCCGGGATGGCGACGGTGGCGAGGACGAGCAGGAGCCCGACGATGGCAGCCGGCATCGGCAGCAACCAGCAGAAGACGACCGCCATCAGCGTGGTCGGCGCAAGCAGCGAGCGCCTTAGATTGTCAAGCATCCTTAAGCGACCAAGGAGTGGCATCGTCCCGCCGCGACCAACGATCCAGGGCAAGAGCTGCCAGTCGCCACGCACCCAACGATGCTGGCGCTTGGCAGCAACGTTGTATCGATTCGGAAACTCCTCGACGACCTCGATGTCGGACGCGAGGCCCGCGCGAGCAAAAACACCCTCGAAGAGATCGTGGCTGAGGAGGGCATTGTCAGGCACGCGCCCGGCGAGCGCCGCCTCGAATGCATCGACGTCATAGATGCCCTTACCGGTGTAGGTACCCTCGCCAAATAGGTCCTGGTAGACGTCGGAGATCGCCGCCGCATACGGGTCTATACCTGCGGGTCCGGAAGACACTCTTTGATAGACAGACCCCTCACGGCCGAGCGGTAGCGCGGGTATGACGCGGGGCTGGATGATCGCGTAGCCGCTAATGACCCTCCGCTCGCGTTCACTGAACTGCGGCCGGTTCACCGGGTGAGCCATCTTACCGACCAGGCGGCGAGCGGCATCGCGCGGCAGTCTGGTGTCGGCATCGAGGGTGATGACGAAGCGGACATTGTCCGGAACACGAGGTGCCTTGCCCGCCACCGCCACGAAGGTTGTGTCGGGAGCCCCACGCAGAAGCCGGTTGAGTTCGTGCAGCTTGCCGCGCTTGCGCTCCCATCCCATCCACACGTTCTCGCGGGCGTTGAATACGCGGCGACGATGCAGAAGGAGGAAACGGTCGCCATCCGGTCCTGGGCCATAATGACGGTTTAGACGTGCGATCGCCTCGGCCGCGACCCCGAGCGGATGTGCGTCGCTGGCGACGATCTCCCGGTCAGCATCGACGCCGTCCGAAAGAAGAGCGAAGGTCAGATCTCCGCCGGAGCCGGCGAGATAATGGACTTCAAGCCGGTCGACCTGCTCCATGAGATCGACTTCATTCGTCAACAGCGTCGGAACGGCAATCAGCGTCCGAAACGATTTCGGGACACCCTCAGCGAGTTCTAGCCCAGGCAGGGTGGTCGCACCGAAGCTCCAGGTGATCGCACGGTTGACCAGTGCGGTTGCCACCTCGGTCGTCGGCAAGAATCCCCACAGTGCAAACAAGACAGCCCAGTTGGCGTCGAGGCCCGAAGCCGAAAGCGTCCATAAACCGAGGGCCAGCAGCGCCGCGGTGACCGACAGGATGACCCCAACGTAACCGATGATGCCAGGGCGCAGGCTAAGACGGCTGATCCGCAGTCGGACACCCGGCTTGAAGCCGATCGTCCGTTCGAACGCACGGCGCCCCTCGGCGATCAGATGATAGCCGGGATCCCCAACTCTCTCGCGCTCCTTGGGATCATGTGCTTGCGCGGCCGCCCCGGAGGATACCAACAACACCTGCTCGGCAACCTCGATCTCGGACGATAGCGAGCCGCGGGCGAGTTCTTCGATCGCGCTTCGGTAAAGATTGCGGGTTGGGAAATCCATCGCGGCAAACGCGCTTCCAACGCGAAGCCGCTTATCAACGAGACTGAGGCTCTCGAACAGGTCCGCCCAGTCGATGTCGGAGATCAGCCGCATGCTGGTGATAACGTTGCGGACGGAAACGTTGGACGCGCCCAGCCTGTGCTGGGCATTCTGCACGACATCCTCGATCGAGGACTCCTGCAGACGGAGCCGCTCCGCGAGCAAGCCGAGCGCGGGAGTTGTTCTCGGATCCTGATCCCTCAGGCGCTTGGCGAGTTGCGCTGCGTACACCTCCGACAGGGGCGCACTCAAACGCTCGCCGATATCAGCGTCGAGCGCGGATTGCGCACCTCCTGATTCCAGAAGCCTGTCGGCGAGCCGATCTGCATCCGCGCGTTCTCCGCGTCCCGCGACGATCTGGTCTGCCAATCGTCGCAGGTTCTCGATGAGGACGATGCGAAGGGTGATCGCAACGGCCCACAACTCGCCGATCGTAAGCGGCTGAACCTGCTGATAGGCTGCAATGAACCGGCGCAATACCTCTAGGTCGATGTGGCTGTCTGTGTGGGCGACAAAAGCCCAGGCCAAGCCGAATACGCGCGGATATCCAACAAACGGACCGTCAGCTAGTTTGGGCAGCTGCCGGTAATAGCCGGGTGGCAGATCAGCTCGGACTTCGCGGATCTGCTCTTCGACCAGGTGATAGTTGTCCAGCAGCCATTCCGCCGCGGGAACCACGCCTCGGCCGCTTTCGAGATCGGAAGCGCAGATGCGATAGGCCGCCAATAAGGCAGCGGCATTTTCACTCAGCCGCACCTGCAGAGATCTGACTGGCGGCGGTCGCGTCGTGACCTGCTGCGCTGCGGCCAAGCTTTCCGCATGCCGTTCCAGGCGTTCGACACCAAATAGTTCCTCGCGCACTGGAGAAGTGCCGTTCCACGGTGCTGATCGAGGGCGGGACCATAGCCCGCCGTGGAAGAAAGTCTGAAGCATTCGCGCCTTTCCGGCTGCACGGTTAGCGCCGTATGCGAGGGAGGACCGTCGCCCTTTCCAGAACGATTTATTAACAATGGCCGTCGCTGCTTTTCCGTAGACCGGATTCGTTCTTGAGAACGAAATAGAGTCAAACCCAGAACTTCACGAACGGGCTTTGCGCTTGCGGCGGGCGATGTGCGGTTTCTTCGGCGAGATTCAAAAACGGCTGATCAGAATCATTTCGCAAGGTCGAACAAGCAACGCCCAAGTCGGAGATGTGGCAGGCTGGAAGCCGGTCATCTCTGCCCTAAAGACCGATACGGCGAAGCGGGATAAACTCGATGAAGACCATTAACTTACGGCATCGACCTTGGTGCGGACCTTCGTTTCCGCGTTATACACTTCCACGCGGAGCATCGGAAATTTTTCTAGAAGTTCCTCACCGGCCGCTTTGGCGGCTTGCTCATCGGAAAAGTTACCCTTGAGCTTTCCGTCCACGACCATTGCAAAACCCTCAGTCGGGATAATGTCCGCGCGCTGAGCATTCCGAGGCCGAAGCTCCTCCAACAACTGAGTTTCGTTCGGCTTATGCTTAAAGGTTTTCATGGCTACCTGATCTGTGGGGATCGCGTTTTGTGTACCGATTCGCGATTCCAGCATCGCGGCTCATATTGCGGCAACGAGATCCTATCGTCCGCATTCAATGGACATGTCGCGACTGAGTTTTTACGTTTTTACAAGTCCAATTGCGGCGGAATTCCAAGCCAGCGCTGCCGTTGAACGTTTCGTGTTCAGCTCTTTCAATAGCTGCTGATCTAAGGTGCAAACGCCGCACGAGCAAAACACCGCCGGCTTTGTGGCCGGCGGTCTTCATCGCGCTTCGATAACATGAGCACACCTCTGAACGAGGACACGCAACCGATCTAAAGGTCCCAGTACATCCGTGGCACCCCAAATCGGCGAATTAATCGACGCGAAGGTTTTCAGCGCTGGTCTTGCCGCGCATGCTGTCGGTCTTAGCTTCGAACGAAACCTTCTGGCCCTCGTCGAGGGAGCTCAAGCCAGCTCGTTCGACCGCGCTGATATGAACGAAGATATCCTGCCCGCCACCGTCAGGCTGAATGAAGCCGAAGCCCTTTGTCGCGTTGAACCACTTCACTGTTCCAGTTGCCATTTGTCATCTCCAAGATACGCAAAAGCGCGTTCGCTTGCACGACCTCCGTGCAAGCTTGATCCGAGTTCAGCGATGTCTTGGGGAGTGGAGCCGGTTTCGGCGCGGTCAACAAGCCAGAGCGACAGTTCGAACCTCACCCATCTATGGTCACTTAGGGAAAATACAAGGGGCCGGTCCAATCCACATTTGGGCACCCTGCGTTATGAGGAAAGACTCAGAACAAATGAATAGCTATTGGACCAGAAAGGGCGCACGCTCATGGAATGTCGTCGCAAACGCAATTTCTCGTGCAGGCCTTTAATGCCGCAAAAGGCGATCAGTTGAAGCCAGACAGGCCGATTGTGTGTCGATCAGCTGAGGGCGCCCGTCGAACCGCGCAGAGGCTCGCACTGTCCAAGGCAGGCGTCGTTGCCTTCTCCATAACCTCTGATGATGAAACCGGTGACTATGACGAGAAGCCGGCGATCTTTTATCGGGAAGGACAGATCCCCGACGAATTTAGTGAGATGCCATGACGGGCGCGCTGTCGGTGCTATTTTTTGAAAACGGATTACCAGCTCTTCCGATAATCCTGATCGAGCCGCATCGAAATCAGGAAGGGCTTTGGCGCATCAAGTTCTGCTACGCCGACGATGAGCCGCTCTCCATGAGTTCGGCTCAAGCTTCGGCGCTGGCCGGTAACCTTCATCAAATGGGCGAGGCCCAGTTGGCCGCCGAGATCAACGACGCAGTGCGAAGCGCGAAGCGCTACTGCTTGATGTGAATGTGTCTGTTAAACGAGGCGCGTTATCAACGAGTGGAGAGAGGCAAAGGCGCGCTGGGCACAATGGAACAAAGGCTCGCGGAGAGGTTAACGGAAAGCCGTAACCGATCCCGCATACAATCATATCTACCGGTAACGCTCGCGGCGTCGAGCATTCGTCTACCCGAAGTGCGACTCCCTTCCCGGCTCGATGACTCCCACGGAAGGCCAGAGCTGGATCGCCGGCAGCGATTTGAAGCCGCCGAAATAACCGGAACGGAGACGCTCCTGCACATTGGTGCCGGCCTTCAGCCACAGCGCTTTTCGAAAACCGCCGCCAATTTAAATCACGCTGTAAGGATCCGGGCATAACGGCGATCGTTAGCGTCATCATCGCCCGACCTTTGGCAGCATCGGTGACTGAGAGCAGCGCGCGCTCCCGCCTGAAGTGGAGCGAGCTATGTGCAAGATATGCGAGGACCTCCGTTGGCAGATTGCCGCCGTTCGCGCACTTTCAACGGAGCTGACGGACCCATCCAGCATTGTCCTCAACAAGGCCGACATCAAAGCGCTCGAAGAAAACCTGACTAAAGCAATAGCGAACCACTATCCTGACGCAAAGTAGGCTCGCGACGAGCTTAAGTCACCTGCGGATACTTGGGAGCACCGCGACATCACTTCTGCGAGACATGCTGGGCTTTGCTGGTCTAAGGCACTAACAAAAACGGAACGAACCTACATATCAAGCTGACGGTCCTATCTCCTAGAACCACCGCACGGTCCTGCACCTTTTGCCTCGCAAGAGCCCCTGCGGGACAGTGCGCCGCCCGTCGCAGAAAGCCAGGAAGCGCCATGGACGCCCCGCACAACGCCCAGATCATAGTCCGCGCCAATCAACTATGGGAAGAGGCCGGCAGTCCTGAAGGGCGTGCCGAAGAGTTCTATGCTCGGGCCGAAGAGGAGCTGCGCGAACAAGAAGGATTCGATCCGATGCGCACGCTAGATAATCCTAAAGATGACCTCTAGCCCCACTTTTACCTGGAGCATCGTGACGCGGGTACTCGTAATTCTCTCATGGCTTGAAGATCGCGCGAGCTCCGCTATTCACCCGCTCATCGTTCTGTCCCGCCTAGTCAGGAAGCTCTTATAATGAGGATCCCAGCCCTTCATATGTTTGAACAATGCCTGGCGCCGCTGTTCGGGCATGCCGGGCCCGTACTCTATGAAGTTCTGCACCGTCTTCTTGAAGTCCTGTGCCTGCGTCTCCCCGCCCAGCGTCAGGTGGCCGTACTGCGCGACGATGTCGTTCACGCACACTTCTATCTCGTCCATCTTCGAAGTCCTCTCAGCTGTCACACTCATATAGCGACCGCGCGCCTACATAGCTAGATCCGCTATTCACAGCTTGATTTTCCGCTTAGCCAGGCATTTCGGACAGATGTAGACCTTCCTGATGCTGGTCGGCAGCAGCGTGTCCTCCACATCGTCCGACCAGGTTACCGGCCATACGTTTTATCTTCTGGGGATCACCCCACTCGTGCACGCACTCATATTCGCGCACGCGCCTCAGTATCCAGCCGATCATCCCAACTCCTCGAGAGCCTCTTCCCTCTTAAGAGCAGCGCCTTGTATCAAGGGGATACGGAATGCTCTTAAGGAATGGCAGAGATACTACTATCGCATGTTCGCGAAGGGTCAGGTAGGAAGTCATAAGGAGGAGAATTGGGATTGGGGGCGATCATCTTCCTACGTGTTCAGAGGCCAAAAGCCTCGGCGGCACAAGACCAGCTGCCCGCTGGAGCCCAACTCGCCCGGCATGAAGCAGCGGCGGTGACACGAGCAACAACGGCGCGGCGTGGATTAGAGCCGCGGACTAGCTCTTAGGCGTTGTTCTGAAGCGTCCCGAGCAACCGCTCATCGGCCTAATCGGTGTTCGGATGAGGGCCACAAGCAGGGACGCGATCACCCGATCCTGCCGCGATCAATGGGCGGCCATTGAGATGCGACGTTCGCCGAAGTACGGTCGTCGTCACTCCAAGCCGTCGAAAGTTCTCCATTTCTTTTTTGCCAAACGCTTTAGTACGGCATACTGACGAAAGAACGCTCGGCTCTGACGGGCTGGAATCCCCACCCAGCGCTCGCCGGCCGGAATGTCGCACATAACTCCGCTCGCACCTCCGATCTGGGCTTTTGAGCCAATCGTGATGTGAGGGGCGATCGCCGCATGACCGCCAATGGCGACAAAATCACCGATAGTTGTCGATCCCGCTATACCGACCTGGGCGGCGATCGCGCAATGCGCGCCGATCTCCACGTTGTGCGCCACTTGAATGAGGTTATCGAGTTTTGTTCCTTCACCGATAACCGTCGCCCGCATCGATCCGCGATCGATCGTGGTGTTGGCTCCAACTTCCACATCATTTTGGATTATTACGCCGCCGACTTGGGGAACCTTGACCCACTTTCCTCCGAGAAACGTGAACCCAAAGCCATCTTGGCCAATGGAGGCGCCGGGATGAATAATAACGCGGTCGCCAACAACGGCGTGCGCAACGGTGACGTTGGCTCCGATATAGCAATTCCGCCCGATCCTGACACTGGGTCCAATTACTGCATTCGATCCGATACAGGTGAAGTCGCCGATGCGCGCGTTTGGACCAATGGATGCACCCGGATCAATCGTGACGTCATACCCTACAATGGCTGACGCATGGATGTTCGCTTTCGGTGATATTCCGTCTGTCCCAAAATTCGACGCGGGAATTGTTGCATCTGGATAGAGGAGCGCGAGCACTTGCGCATAGATCGCATAAGGATGCGGCGTTACAAACGGAAAAGTTCCTGCCGGAACGAGCTCACTGAATCGGGGGGATATCAGGCACGCGCTTGCTCGAGTTACTTTTAATTCCTCAATGTATTTCGCATCGTCCATATAGCAGAGTTCGCCAACACCAGCCGTCGCAAGCGTGCCCGCGGCCGATATGACAAAATCCTTGTTGACAAACGATAAACCGGCGAGGGCAGCAATTCGACTTGCGGCCACGCTGTGGTTCGCCACGAAGAAGGTCTCGCTCGACATGGCAATCTCCATCGTTCTGCTGCGGCGCAGCCGATGTGCTTCCTAATGACATGGGATCGTTTCAGGTCAGCAAGACCACCATTCGTTTGACCCGAGGGGCCGCCGCGCTCAAGCTCGTCGCTCGGGGCGTTTGCTACTTCTTGCGAGCCTTGGCAGCGTCGGATTGCATAAGCCCCTTCAAGCTAGGAGCTGCCGCGATCACCTTCTGCTTTTCTTTCTTCGGCTTCTTTGCTTCGCGATTCCCGCGTTGTTCACCTTTGGCCATGGTTCATTCCTCCGGCCCGAAGTGGGCCTGACATTACACTAGCACGGACCGGCGCATATGTTGCAGTATTCTAGCACTACTTTGGCAGATTTTGCTGAAGGCGGCCTGCGAGCAGCATTTCACAGTGCGTGCATCGTAACGGTGGAGGCCGCACGAATAGGTCGA